>NZ_RAWC01000191.1:0-17893 GCF_003611685.1 Corallococcus sp. CA049B
CGCGCGGCCCGGTGCATCGCCGTGTCCCCGTCGCCCAGGGACGGCCGGGGGTGGACCTGAGCGGCCTGGGGGGCGAGGCCGGGCAGCTGTATCCCCACGCCTCCGCCACGGTGGAGGACCGCGCCCAGGACACGATGCGCGTGGTGCACCGGCAGATGGCCACGTCGGGGGCCCACAACCGCGCCCTGCTCCACGGCAAGCCGGTGGACGTCACCGAGTTCGTGAACTCCATCGTGGACGGGTTCCGGGAGACGTACCTGCACCTGTGCCGCCACCGCGAAGAGGTGGCCCGCCTGCTCCGGGACTTCCACGACGTGGAGGTGCGGCACATCGCCCGGGCGACGATGCGCTACGGCTTCCTCCTGCAGGAGAGCCTCCACCCGGACTTCCTCCACGACGCGCTCGACCGGGACCAGGCCCTGGACAAGCTGTGGGCGGAGGTCCGCGTGCGTCCCTCGCTGGGGCGCCTGGCGCCCTCCGAGCACGAGGACCTGCGGTTGGGGGACGTGCCCGTCTTCTCCGCCCGGCCCGGCGAGCGCCACGTCTGGGACAGCCAGGGCCGGTGCGTGCCGGACTATTTCCAGCGCGCCAGCCTGGAGGACTCGCTCCAGCTGCTGGCGGCGCTGGGCCCCGAGGGCTGCGACGCGCAGGTGGCGCTCATCCGCCAGTCCATGGTGGCCATCGACAAGGAGCGCGAGTCCGCCACCCGGACGTCCCCGGAGGCCGCGGCGTCCCTGCCGCCTCCGGCCACCGCCGAGGCGTGCCTCGCGGGCGCGGTGCAGCTGGGCGAGTACCTGGCGGCGAGCGCCATCCACGGCGCCCAGGACGTCACCTGGATTGGCGTGAGCCTCCAGGACCTGGAGCACTGGCGCTGGACGCTGTCGCCCATCAACGCGGGGCTCTACGACGGCGTGGGAGGGCTGGCGCTCTTCTTCGGCTACCTGTCGGCCGTCACGGGGCGCGGCGACTTCGCGGCGCTGGCGCGCAAGGCGGCGGAGACCGTGCGCGCCCAGTGGCGCACGCCGGACCCCATGGACTACCCCAGCGTGGGCGCGCTCGCGGGACGCGCGTCCCATGTCTACGTGCTCAGCCACCTGGCCGCGGTGCTGGGGGAGCCCGGGCTGCTGGACGAGGTCCACGCGGAGCTGGGGGCGCTGGAGGCGAAGATCGACGCGGACAAGGCGCTGGACCTGTGCAGCGGCGTCGCGGGCTGCGCGCTCGTGCTGTTGCGGCTGCACCAGCAGACCGGGAGCGCGGAGGCGCTCCGGCTGGCGCGCAGGTGCGGCGAGCGGATGCTCCAGACGGCGCGCGACTCCAAGCGCGGCGGCCGGGCCTGGCTGGTGCCGGCGGCCTCGTGTGAGCTCTCCGGGATGGCCCACGGCGCGACGGGGTTCATCTGGTCCCTGCTGGAGCTGGCCACGGCCACCGGGGACGAGCGCTACCGGGAGGCGGCGCGCCAGGCGCTCGTCTTCGAGCGCACGCTGTTCGTCCCGGAGGTCGGCAACTGGCGCGACCTGCGCACGTCGCGGGAGGGGGAGCCGCTGGTGCCTGGCGCGTTCCTCACGGCCTGGTGCAACGGCGCGGCCGGGGTGACGCTGGGCCGGCTGCTGTCCTCACGGCACCTGGAGGACGACAAGCTCGCGCCGGAGATCTCCGTGGGGCTGGACACCGTGCTGCGCGAGGGCTTTGGCGGCAGCCACTGTCTGTGCCACGGGGACGTGGGCAACCTGGAGCTCCTCCACCTGGCCGGCGAGGTGCTGGGCGACGAGGCCTGGAAGCAGGCCGCGCTGTCGCGGGCCGCGCGGGTGCTGGCGCAGGGGCGGGATGGAAAGTGGCGTTGCGGCCTGCCGAAGTACAATGAGGCGCCGGGGCTGATGCTGGGACTGTCCGGCATCGGGCTCGGGTTGTTGCGACTCGCCTCACCTTCCTTCGTCCCTTCGGTCCTGGCCCTGGAGCCCGTGCGAGCCGCGCCCCGCATGACTTCCGTTTGATGTCACGACGCACGACATTGGCGCTGGGCCTGGGCACCCTGGTCTTCCTGGGGGCCCTGCTGCTCATCCGGTGGCATGGCGGCCGGGGGATGGCGGCCCCGGCCCGGACCGGGGAGCCTTCCTCTCTGGAGCGGGTGCCCCACGTGCAGGAGGCGGCCCGGCGCGAGGGATGGCTGGGCGTCATCGTCGCCGGGGGCAGCGTGGACGTGGCGGCCCGGCTGGAGGGCACCCTCGAGCGGATGGACGCGCAGGTGGGGGACAGCGTGCGCCAGGGGGCGGTGCTCGCCCGGCTGGACACGCGGGCGCTCCAGCGCGAGCTGGCTGTGGCGCAGGCCTCGCTCCAGGCGGGGGAGGCGGAGCGGCACATCGCGTCCATCGCGCTCACGGAGATGCAGGAGCGGCTCCAGCGCCGCTCGGACCCGAAGCAGCTGGCCCTGGGCGCCCTCTCCGAGGAGGAGCTGGCCACCGCGCGCTACCAGGAGCAGACCGCCGTAGGCCGCCTGCGCGCGGCGGAGGCGGTCGTGGCCGAGCGCAAGGCTCGCGTGGAGCAGATGGCCCAGAAGCTCTCCGACGCCGCCGTGGTGGCGCCCTTCGACGGGCAGGTGGCCATCCGCTACCTGGACACGGGGGCGATGGTCTCTCCCGGCCGCGCGCTCTTCCACCTCATCCGCGCCGGGACGCAGCAGGTGCGCTTCGCCATTCCAGAGGACCAGTCGGCGAGCGTCACGGTGGGCACGCGGCTGTCCGTGGAGGTGCCCTCGCTGGGGCGGGTCCTGGAGGGGCGGGTGGAGAACCTGTCGCCGGAGGTGGACGCGGCCTCGCGCATGGTGCTGGCCATCGCCAGCGTGTCCCGGGAGGAGGGCCGCGCGCCGGTGCCCTCGGGCGTCGTGGTGCGGGTGTTCGTCCAGGCGACGGCCGCCCCCCAGGTGGTCACGCCATGACGTCCCGGCCGAGCCCGTACCGCAAGGAGGCGCTGGAGTATCAGCAGCGGGCCCACGAGGAGTCCGGAGGGGACGTCCTGAGAATCAGCCCCGCGTGGACCCGGTGGGCGTACTGGGTGCTGGTGGGCACGCTGGCCTGTTCGCTGCTCTTCTTCTGCGTGGGCACGCTCTTCGAATACGCGGCGGGGCCCGCGCTCATCCGCGTGGAGGGCAAGACGGACCTGACGGTCGCGTTCTCCGGCGTGGTGCTGACGGTGGACGTGCAGCCCGGCCAGCGCGTCGTCGCGGGCCAGCCGCTGGTGCGCTTCGCGTCCGAACAGGAGCAGGGGACCCTGGCGCGCATCTCCCGCGAGTTCGAGCTGCAGCTGGTCCGCTACCTGCGCGACCCCTCGGACGAGGGCGCGCGTCAGGCGCTCACGGGCCTCCGCGCCGAGCGCGAGCTGGCCCAGGCCCGGCTGGAGGAGCGCACGCTGCGCGCGCCCCACGCGGGCGTCGTGGGGGACCTGCGGCTCCAGCCCGGCCAGTACATCGCCTCCGGCGTGCGCGCGCTGTCGCTCCTGGGGGACGAGGCGACGGTGGCGGTGCTGGCCTTCCTTCCGGGGCAGTACCGGCCGCTGCTCCTGCCGGGCATGGACCTGCGCCTGGAGCTGCAGGGCTTCGCCTACGAGTACCGCGACCTCGTCATCGAGTCCGTGGGGGATCAGATCATCGGGCCCGGGGAGGCGCGGCGCTACCTGGGCGCGGAGCTGGGGGACGCCGTTCCCCTGGAGGGGGCGCTGGTGCTCGTGCGCGCGCGGCTGCCGCTGCGGACGTTCGTCCGCGAGGGCCGGACCTTCAACTACTACGACGGCATGCCCGCGCGGGCGGAGGCGCGGGTGAAGTCGGAGAGCATCCTGCTCACGCTCGTCCCCGGACTGAAGGAGCTGCTCCCCCCATGACGGATGAATCCGGGCGGGGGCTCGTGGAGCGCTTCCCCGCGCTGAAGCGGCTCCAGGCGGCGGTGCGCGGCCGGCGCATCCCGGAGGTGCGGCAGATGACCCCGGCGGAGTGCGGCATCGCCTGCCTGGCCATGGTGCTGGGCTTCCACGGCCGGGGCGTGGTGCTGGACGACGTGCGGCTCGTGACGGGGGCGGCCCAGGGCGGGCTCGCGGCGGCGCAGCTGCTGACGGCGGGGCGCGCCTTCGGCCTGCGGGGGCGGGGCGTCTCCATCGACCTGGACGCGGTGCCCTTCCTGCCCGAGGCGTCGGTCCTCCACTGGAAGTTCACCCACTACGTCGTCCTGGAGCGGTGGACCCCGGAGGGCGTCCACATCGTCGACCCGTCGCAGGGCCGCCGCTTCGTGTCCATGGAGCAGTTCCGGCAGTTCTTCACCGGCGTGGCGCTGCTCTTCGAGCCCGGCGAGGGCTTCGTGCGCGGCCCGGGCAGAGCCCGGCGCATGTCGCGCTACGTGGAGAAGTTCGCGCGCCAGTCCCAGACGCTCACGCGGGTGTTCGTCCTGTCGTTGATGCTGCAGGTCCTGATGCTCTCCATCCCCCTGTTGACGGGCCTGGTGGTGGACCGCGTCGTGCCCCGGGGGGACTACCACCTGCTGCTGGTCCTGGGCGTGGGCCTGGGCGCGCTGGTGGGCTTCCACCTGCTCACCTCGCTGGTGCGCAGCCACCTGCTGCTGGAGCTGCGCACGCGGGTGGACTCGGACATGACGCTCGGCTTCCTCGAGCACCTGGTGTCGCTGGCGTACCCCTTCTTCCAGGTGCGCGCCGCGGGCGACCTGATGGCGCGCCTCAACGTCACCGCCACCGTGCGCGAGGTGCTCTCCTCCGGCCTCGTGTCCACGCTGCTGGATGGGCTGCTGGTGGTGCTCTACTTCCTCATCCTGACCGTGGCGAGCCCCGGTACGGCCCTGCTGGTGGGGTGCCTGGGCGCGTTGCAGGTGGGGGTGTTCCTGGTGTCGCGGAGCCAGCAGCGCAGCCTGCTCGCGCGGAACCTGGACCTGGACGCGCGCAACCAGAGCTACCAGATTGAGATGCTCACGGGGATGCAGACGCTGAAGGCCTTCGGCGCGGAGCACCGCGCCGTGCAGCACTACTCCGGCCTCTTCGTGGACGTGCTCAACGTCACGCTGGCCCGAGGCCGGCTGACCGCCTGGGTGGACGCGCTCACCGGCACGCTGAAGTTGAGCGCGCCGCTCCTGCTGCTCGGCATGGGGGCGCTCCAGGTCCTGGAGGGGCGGACGAGCCTGGGGACGATGCTCAGCCTCAACGCGCTGGCCGTGGCCCTGCTGACACCCCTGGCGAACCTGGTCACCACGATGGGGCAGCTGCAGCTGGTGGGCAGCTACATCGAACGCATCGACGACGTGCTGGACACGCCGGTGGAGCGCGAGCCGGCGCGGCCGGAGGCCCAGGTGGAGTTGCGGGGGCGCATCGAGATGGAGCGCGTGTCGTTCCGGTTCGGTCCCCTGTCCCCGTTGATCATCCAGGACGTGTCCGTGCGCGTCGAGCCCGGGCAGATGGTGGCCATCGTGGGGCGCTCCGGCGCGGGCAAGAGCACGCTCGCGAACCTGCTGCTGGGGCTCTATCTGCCCACGGACGGGCGGGTGCTCTACGACGGGGTGGACCTGGAGCAGCTGTCGTTGAGCGCGGTGCGGGGGCAGGTGGGCATCGTCCTGCAGGAGCCGTCCTTCTTCGGGACGACGCTGCGCGCGAACATCGCGCTCAGCGACCCGGCGGCGTCCCCGGAGCGCATCATCGCCGCGGCGAAGCAGGCGCAGATCCACGACGAAATCCTGGCCATGCCTCTCAAGTACGACACGCCGCTGGCGGACCGGGGCATGTCCCTGTCCGGAGGCCAGCGGCAGCGGCTGGCCCTGGCCCGCGCCCTGGTGCGTGATCCGAAGATCCTCCTGCTGGATGAAGCGACGAGCGCCCTGGACTCCGTCACGGAGCACCGGGTGCAGGACGCGCTGGCTTCACTGAACTGCACCCGCATCGTCATCGCGCACCGGCTGAGCACCATCCGCAAGGCGGACCTCATCCTGGTGATGGAGAACGGGCGCATCGTCGAGCAGGGGCGCCATGAGACGCTCGTGCAAGAGGACGGGGCCTACGCCCGGCTGGTGGCGGCCCAGCTCTGAGGCCCCAGGGAGGCTCTCTTCAGCCCAGGCCCAGGCGGGGCAGCGTCACCTCGCGCACGCGGGGGATGCGGAAGCGGTAGAGGAAGGCGTCCGCGAAGTAGTGCGCCAGCACCACGCCGTTGGTGGCGATGACGCCCAGCGACCAAAGCGGCTGCTGCCTCAGGAAGAACGCCGTGGCCGCGCCCCCCGTCACCCCATCCACCAGCGTGACGAAGGGGCTGTTGGCCACGCCCACCAGGATGATGGGCGCCATGACGGCCACCATCGCCGCCCACACGCGCGGGCCGCGCAGGCGGGCGGTGGCTTCCGCGGGCGTGGGCTGGAGCATCCGGCCGGTGAGGAAGAAGTACTCCAGGCCGTGGATGCCCGCGCTCAGGACCGCGCCCCACAGGGGCCACACCAGGTACACCGCCACCACCGCGACATGGGACAGGACGTACACGCGCCGGGGGCCGCTCTGTCCCGGAGGCCCGCGCAGCGCGAGCACCAGCTTCGCGGCGAAGAGGCCCCAGACGGCGAGCAGCACCCAGGTGAGGCCATGCGGCAGGGCGCCGGACTCCGCCTGGCCGATGTTGACCATGGGCCGTGAGCCCAGCGCGCTGGTGACGGGCAGCGCCAGGGAGCGGATCATCATCAGGGTCAGCGCGACGGGCACGAACTGGCGCTGGAGCGTGCGCTCGGACTCGGACAGCGGCGGAGCGCCCGCGACGCGGCCCCGCAGGCCGTGCAGGGCCCAGAGCCCCTTCACCTGCGACAGCGTGTGGTGCGCCGCGAGGACGTGGATGCCCGCGCCCAGCAGCAGCGCCAGCAGCGGCGCATGGGCGTCCGCGTAGCCGAGCAGCGCGAAGGTGAGCGCGAACACCGCCGCCGAGCCGCCCACGAGCAGCCGGGACTGGGAGGGCGTGGTGTGCAGCAGCTCCCGCCGCGTGCCCACCAGCAGGAAGGTCAGGATGACGTGCGTGCCGTTGAGGAAGACGTACTGCGACGTCCACCGGCCAATCCCCTGGGCGAACCCCTGCGAGCCCTCGCCGGTGAGGCTCGCGAGCCACACGGAGGCGAGCAGCAGCAGCGTGGGCAGCAGCAGGATGCTCAGGTCCGCCCGGGGCGAGAAGAGCCACAGCCCCTGGAAGCGCACGGACGCCGGGGCTTCGGACGCTTCGAGGGCGGGCGCGGGCAGGGTGGACATGCGCGCCGCAGTATAGACGCGGGTGGGACGGGGAGGCGCCGGCGGGCCTCCTCCTCCCGTGCAGAGCGGGCGAGGAGGCTCCGCGTCACGACGTCTTGAAGGTCCGGCTCCAGGTGGGGGCCACCTTCTCGATGAGCGTCACCAGCTCCGGCGGGATGTCTCCGGCGCCGGTGAGGGGGCGGACCTCCATCACGTCGTCGTTGCCCATGCCGCCCGGATAGCGGCGGGCCCACTCGATGGCCTCCTCCTTCGACTTCACCTCCAGCACGTAGAAGCCGCCGATGAGCTCCTTCGTCTCCGCGTAGGGGCCGTCCTTCACGGTGGACCTGCCGTCCTTGAAGACGACGTGCGCGCCCGGGGAGGGGCTGAGGCCCTCGGAGGCGATGAGCACGCCGGCCTGGTGCATCTCCTCGTTGAATTTCATCTGCGCGATGAAGACGGCCTCGTCGAAGGGGGCGTCCGAGCGCGTGGGCTCGAGGGAGGAGGGGCGGGGGATGAGCATGAAGCGCATGTGGGGGCTCCTGGCGAAGAGGTTCCAACCGCACGACGAACGGCCGCGCGGTGGATCGACATGGATATCTCACGAGCCGGTGCGCTTGAGGCACAACCCCGGTCTCAGTTCGACCGGGCCATCTCCACGGCGTCCGCGCCCGCGGGCAGGCGGAGGGGGGACGACGGGTCATTCACCGCGCGCCAGATGGCCTCCGCCACGTCCGCCGACCGGGTGACCGGCCCCGAGGCATGCGCCGTCCTCTGCTCGAAGATGCTCCGCACGAAGCCGGCGTACGCCTCGGGGACGGAGACACCCTGGTCCTTCGTCCGGGCCTGGGCGTTCTGGGCGAAGGGCGTCTCCGGCGAGCGCCCCGGAATCACCAGGCTCACCCGCACGCCGAAGGGCTGGAGCTCCAGCGCGAGCGACTCGGTGAACGCGTTGAGCGCCGCCTTGCTCGCGCTGTACACGGCCAGCAGCGGCAGCGGCTTCAGCGTCGTGCCCGACGAGACGTTCACGATGACCCCCGACTTCTGTTGTCTGAACCCGGGCAGGAACGCCTGCGTCACGGTCATCGCACCGAACGTGTTCGTCTCGAAGGTGTTGCGGACCGTCTCCATGGAGGTGCCTTCGAAGACGCCCATCAGGCCGACGCCCGCGTTGTTGACCAGCACGTCGATGGGGCCGGCGGCCTCCACCAGCTCGCGGATGCTCGCCGGGTCGGTGACGTCGAGCGGGAGCACGCGCAGGTGCTCCGAGCGGGGCAGCACGTCCTCGCGCGGCTTGCGCATCGTGGCGATGACCTTCCAGCCGCGCTCGAGGAAGTAGCGGGCGGTGTCGAGTCCGAAGCCAGACGAGCAGCCGGTGATCAAAAGGGTCTTCATGGCGGTTCCTGTCAGTGCGGGGTCCGGTGACAGGTATAGGGAGCGCGGACCGGACCTGCTACAACAGGGAGTCCAGATTTCATTCGCAGGAGTCCGGTCATGGTCGATCCCCTCGCGGAAGTGGTCACGCTGCTCCAGCCGGGCGCTCCGTTCTCGAAGCTCGTCAGCGGCGCGGGCCGGTGGAGGGTCCGGCGCGCGGAAGCTGGGCGGCCCTTCTACTGCGCGGTCCTCATGGGGCGGAGCCGCATCGCGGTGGACGGACGCGAGCCGGTGATTCTGGAGAAGGGGGACTTCGTCCTGATCCCCGCGGCGTTCGACTTCACGACGACGAGCATCGAGCCGCCGAAGGGAAGGCACGAGACGCCTCGCATCGTGCTGCCCGACGGTGAAATCAGGAACGGCGTCCACCACGGCCCGCCCGATGTCCGGCTGCTGGTGGGGTACTGCGCCTTCGCCTCTCCGGACGCGAGCCTGCTCGTGTCGCTCCTGCCCCAGTTCGTGCACGTTCGCGGGGAGCAGCGGCTCACCACCCTGGTGGAACTCTTGAAGGACGAGTCGCGTGAGCGGCGGCCCGCGCGAGAGGTCATCCTCGCCCGTCTCATGGAGGTGCTGCTCATCGAAGCGCTCCGCTCCACCGCGGGGCTCGCGGCGTCGCCGGGCCTCCTGCGCGGGCTCTCCGACGAGCGCCTGTCCGTGGCCATCCGCCGGATGCACGAGCGCCCGACCCAGGCGTGGACCGTGGCGCAGCTGGCGAAGGAGGCCGCGCTGTCCCGCTCGGCGTTCTTCGAGCGCTTCAACCGCGCGGTGGGCGTGGCCCCGATGGAGTACCTGCTCGGCTGGCGCATGGCCCTGGCGAAGGACCTGCTGCGGCGCAAGCAGGACGTCACCGTCGCGGAGGTCGCGGAGCAGGCCGGCTACAGCTCCGCGAGCACCTTCAGCGTGGCCTTCACCCGCCACGTCGGACTGCCGCCCACGCACTACGCGCGGGAGCAGCGCCAGGCTCCAGACGCCCAGGGCGGGAGCCCGTCACGGCGGGCCACCGGGCAGCCGGGCCCCGGGCGGTCTACCCGGGGGAGCGGCGGACGCGCCCCCAAGGGTCGGACCCGGGTGGTAGAGCTGTCCCGCCATGGATGATCCCACCGACAGGGACCCGGAGCGCCGCCGGGAGCCTCGCAAGCCGAAGCCGCCCCGGAAGGTGTCGCCGCGCTATCTGGAGAACGCGGCGCTGCACTACCTCAAGCGGTACGCGGCCACGGTGAGCCAGCTCAAGCGCGTGATGATGCGCCGGGTGGACCGCTCCGTGAAGTTCCACGGCACCGACCGCGCGGAGGCCGTGGGCTGGGTGGACGCGCTGGCGGAGAAGCTCATCCGCAACGGCCTCATCAACGACCGGACGTACGCGGAGACGCGCGTGCACTCGCTGCGCGCGTCTGGCCGCAGCGCGCGCGTCATCACCCAGAAGCTGCGCATGAAGGGCGTGGCGCCGGAGCTGGTGCAGGAGAAGCTGGCGGAGGCCACCCAGGACGTGCCGGAAGACGCCGCCGCCCGCATCTGGGCGCGCAAGAAGCGGCTGGGCCCCTTCCGGCGCGACCCGAGCACGCGCGAGGAGAACCGCAAGAAGGACCTGGCGGCGCTCGCCCGCGCGGGCTTCTCCTTCGCCATCGCGAAGCGCGTCATCGACGGGACGGCGGACGACCTGCCGCCCCGCGACTGAAGGCCCTGAGGCTCAGTACATCTTCAGGTCGTACTTCGCGGTGGGCGTGTAGTCGGACCCCGCAGGCCGGTTGCGCGCGTCGGTGATCTTCACCGCGTAGACGCCATTCGCCACGACGTTCGCCGTCGCGCGGTAGACGAAGCAGGACGGGGTGATTTGCGAGCAGACGGTGCTCGACGTGCTGCCCACGAGCGCGCCCAGCGTGCGGGTGGCGTAGTTGTACGCGTAGATGTCGATGCGCATCCACGGGCCGTTGCGCAGGTTGTAGGTTTCCACCGTCATCACCTGGTTGATGGGCGTGGCCACCAGCACCCAGTCCACGTCGTTCTGACGGTGGAAGGAGTGGTTGAGCTGCGGCGTGCCCAGGTACGAGGACGCGGAGGTGTGCGTGTTGTCGCTCTCGTACGAATCCGGAGGCGCCAGCAGGCAGTTGGCGGGCGGGCTGAAGCCGTCATTGACGCAGACGTTGCCCACGCAGTTGCAGCCAGAGGCGCAGTCCGAACCCGTGGAGCAGACGCGCACGGGCGGTTGATCACAGTGGCCCTCGGGCGGCGGCGGACCGAACCCGTCCGGCACGCAGTAGCCGCCCTGGCAGGTACAAGCCTCCCGGCATCCCAGGCTGTTCGTACAGGCCCGGGTCGCCAGCGCCGCCTCCTGCGTCTCCAGCGCCTCCAGCGTCTCCAGCGCCGCGGGCTCGGGCGCCAGCGGCTGCTCCTCCACGGGGCCGCAACCCACGGCGAACAGCGCCAGCGCCGCCGCACTCCAACGAAGCATCTTCACGAGGTCTCCTCGGGTGGGAATCCCAGGAAGGGGCGCGGGAGTGCGCCGCCTGCGGGAATTCCAGTTTCACCCGGAGTGAAGTGTGCCTTTCGGGGACGGGCCTGACAAACTTTATCAAATGCAGGCCGAAGGGCCGAAGACACCGCGGCCCGGCGCCCCTCCTCGCGAGGGACACCGGGCCGCCTGGGCCCTGCTGTCTGGCTTTGACTACTCCTGAAGGTGGGTGACGGTCAGCGCCGGGTCGGCGGCGATCTCCGCCTCCGTGTAGCGCCGGTCCACCCACTGCTTCTGGGAGAACATGGCCGTCTGGTCCGCGAACCAGGGCGAGGCCGGGTTGGTGGACTGGGAGTAGGTGAGCACGGACTTCGCCACGGGGCCTGAGTCCGTGAAGGACACGGCCATGACGAAGCTGGAGCCCAGGACGGGCTCATACGTGCCGTCCGGCGCCAGCTGGTTGGCGATCTGGTTGAAGCAGCCCTCTTCGTGGGCGCAGCCGTGCACCGGGTAGAAGATGCCGTTCTTGCGCTTGCCCTGCACGGAGCCCGTCGTCGCATCCAGGGCGATGCCGCGCTCGCGCAGCGTGCGGATGGCGGTGCCCAGCGCCTGGGCCACCTGCGGGTTCAGCGTGTTGAGCGTGCGCGGCGTGTTGACGGGGTCGTTCGCGTTGAAGGGCACCAGGTACGGCCCGCCCGTGGCACCCACCGCGGTGAAGAGGAACACGCGCCAGAGCAGCTCGCCCCGGCTGTCCAGGTCGCCCTTCAGGTCCCACGCGGCCAGCACGGGGCAGGCGGGGCGCAGGTCCTCGAAGGTGAGGTCCGGCATCAGCACGAAGGGCGTGCGGCGGCACAGCGACACCGCGGCGTCGCGCAGCAGCTCGCCGGAGTAGTTGCGGTTGTTGAACATCACCGTCTGGAGCTGCTCCAGCGTGAAGCGCTGGCCCTCCAGTCCGTCCGTGCCCGCGAGCCGGCCCTGCACCATCTTCAGGCCCAGACGGGTGCGCAGGCTGCGCACGTTCTTCTCTCCGCCCAGGATGCGCGGGAAGCCGGTGAGCGGCTGGGCGGGGTTGGGCAGCCAGTAGCTGTCATTGGAGTTGGTGACGTAGTCGGCGCGGGTGAGGCGCGGCAGGCTGCCCGGACCGAAGATGCCCGGCTCCACCGCGTCCGCGTCGCTGCCTGGCGCGCAGTCGGAGCGCGAGCCGTCCAGCACCGGCAGCCCCGCGCTCGCGAGCACCAGCAGCGGGATGGGGGACAGCACGCAGCGCGCGAGCTTCGCGTCGGTGACGTGCGGCACCACGCTCATGTCCGCGTAGTACGCGCGGCCCTGCGCGTCCGTGGCGAGGGTGTTCACCCACGGGATGCCCTGCCAGGTGTCCTGCGCCGTGCGCAGCTCGTCCACGTTCGCCGCGCGGTCCATGGCGAAGAACGCGTCCAGCAGGCGCAGGTTGGTGGCGTTGGCGTCATGGAACGCGTAGCCGGTGAGGCCGTTCCACGTCATCAGGCCGGACGGGTACTCCAGCATCGGGCCCAGGTGCGAACGGTAGAAGGTGTGCTGACGCGGCGTGAGCGAGCCGTCCGCCGCCTTCGCCTGCACCGTGACGGTGCGGGTCGTCATCTCGCGAATCTGGCCGTCGTACAGGTACTTCGTGGGGAAGCCCGGGATGAGCTTCAGCTCGAAGGGGGTGAAGCGGTACGCGGTGGAGACGGTGTGGCTCCAGGCCAGCGTCTCGTTGTGGCCGATGAGGATGGCGGGCACGCCCAGCAGGCTCACGCCGGAGACGTTGAGCTTGCCCGGCACCGTGAGGTGGGCCTCGTAGAAGCGCTCCGAGCCCTCCCAGGGGAAGTGCGGGTTGGCCAGCAGCATGCCCTTGCCGTTGCGCGTGGCCTGGCTGCCCAGGCCGAAGGCGTTGCTGCCCAGGCCCAGCGTCTCCGAGCTGGGAAACACCTTGCGGTCCAGCGTGGCGGGCGCGGGCAGCGGCAGGGGCAGCGTGCCGTCCGGCAGCAGGGACGGGGGCTTCGCGTCCACCAGCGCGTCCAGGAAGAACAGCGAGCTGGCGAAGAGGCTGAGCTGGTAGTAGCGCCGGTACAGGTCGCGCTCGGTGATGGGGCGCACCCAGGCCGCGCCCTTGCAGCGCGGATCCGTGAGCCCGTCCACGCCGGTCTCCGTCAGGTAGCGGTTGATGCCCGCCGTGTAGCCGCGCACCAGCTCGCGCACGTCCTGGGACGGGCCCAGGGGCGGCGGCTTCGCCAGGAGCGCCTCCACCGTGCCGTCGTCGTTGATGGCCTGGTAGAAGAAGTCGCTCTTCAGATTGTTGTACTGGCTGCCCAGCGCGGCCAGGTACGTGCCGTCCGGCCCGAAGTAGCGCGAGCGCTCGGCGTTCACCGTCACCAGCGCGTCCATCAATGCGCAGAAGTTGTCCTGCGCGAACGCGTAGCCGTAGCCGTAGCCCACGCCCGCGAAGTCATCCGCCAGCACGTGGGGAATGCCGTGCGCCGTCCTGCGCACGGTGGCGGAGAGGCTGCCCGCCCCCAGCTTCTTCACCGACGAGGTGGGGCCTTCCGGCGCCGGAGGCGTCGCGGTGCGCGGCTCACACCCGGTGGCCAGCAGCAGCGCCGTCAGCGGCAGCAGCCGGGCGCCGCCGGTCCTTGCGTTACGTCCTTCCATTCGAGGGATTCCTTTCACGGCGAGGAGAAATTCCCTTCAAATTGTAGAAACGCATCATTCCTGGATCGCCCCGGGACGCGAGGCGAGCGGAATTCCGTGTTTACGTGTATGGCGCGGGCCCGGTGTTTCACGAAAGGAAACCAGCACATGAAACGGATGTTCGCGGGCGCGCTCGTCGTCGCGGCGTTGGGGACCCTGGGGTGTGGTGGGGCGAAGGCCTCCGGGCCGGGCGCGGAGGCCGTGATGGCGAGGCAGTCGCTGGAGGATCAGCGCGCCGGACTGCGTGCGGCGGACCAGGCCATGTCGGACGCGGCGGAGAAGGCCGGTTCGGCGCAGGCGTTCGCGGACTTCGTCGCTGACGACGCGGTGCTGCTGGTGGACGGCACGTACGCGCCGAAGGGTAGGGAGGCCATCCGAGCGTGGCTGGCCGCGCATCCGCTGGAGGCGGAGGGCAAGGTGCGCTGGGCGCCCGTGCGCTGGGACGTCAGCGCGGACGGGACGCTGGGGTACGCGGTGGGCAACGTGTCCGTGGAGTCGGGAGGCACGTCGGTGCGGCCGACCGCGCGCTACATCACCGCGTGGAAGCGCCAGCCGGACGGGCAGTGGCGCGTGGCGGTGGCGGTGCTCAACGCCGCCAAGACGCCGATGACGCCGCCCGCGGGGGTCACGCCTTCGTCCACGCAGCCGGCGCCGGAGCCGCGCGCGATTGCGCCCGCGAAGGTGCTGGAGGAGGCGAAGGCCGCGGACAGCGCGTTCTCCGCCATGTCCGTCGCCGAGGGCATGGGCAAGGCCTTCGCCGCCTATGCCGCGCAGGACGCGGTGATGCCGCTCGGATCCGCCGGCATCTTCGGCCATGACGCCATCGCGAAGGCGTACGCGCCGTTCACGCTGGAGGCCATCGACCTGCGCTGGGAGCCGGTGCTGGGGGACGCGGCGGGCTCTGGTGACCTCGCGTACACGGTGGGCCGCGCCATCTCCACGGGCAAGAACGCGCAGGGCCAGCCGGAGGTGGACCACGTGAAGTACCTCACCGTCTGGCGCCGGCAGGCCGACGGCCAGTGGCGCTACGTCACCGACGGCGGCAACGCCAGCCCCGGCCCGCAGGGGCCGTGACTGGCCCCTTGGCGTGACTGTTTCAGCAATATTCCGTCAAGAGCTGAAATAGCCGTTTAGTCTTGTATTCCAGAGTGGCGCGCCGCAAGAAGGGAGCTCCCCCGTGGTGAGGAGTTCCCTTCATGCGTACCCCTCGTTCCGTGCGCCGGTTGTCGCTGTCGTTCGTCCCGCTGTTCGCGCTCGCGGCCTGTGGTCCGGCCGAGCCCGTCAATCCTGACTCTCCTGCACTCACCGCGCAGGAGGCCGCGCTCACCGAGCTGCTCACCAACGGCACCTTCAGCTCCGGCTCGGTGGCGCCGTGGTGGAACAACGCCAGCACGCAGTCGTATGTGGAGAGCGGGCTGTGGCGCGTGGACGTGGCGGCGAACACCGCCAACCCGTGGGACGCCATCGTCGGGCAGAGTGGCCTGACGCTCACCGCCGGGAAGACGTACACGCTGGCCTTCACGGCCCGGGCCTCCGCGACCATCACCGCGCAGGCCACCGTGCAGCAGGAGGTGGCGCCGTACACGTCCACGCTCACGCGGTCCTTCACGCTGGACGGCACGTCGCGGCGCTTCTCGTTCCCGTTCACGTCCTCGCTGTCCACGGGCCAGGGGCAGGTGACGTTCCAACTGGGTGGCCGCGCCAACGCCGTCACCGTGCGGCTGGATGACATCTCGCTCACCACGGAGAGCGGCACCGGCTCCGGTCCGGTGGCGATGACGAGCGGCTTCTACGTGGACCCCAACTCCAACCCCGCGGTGTGGGTGCGCAACAACGGCGGTGACGGCCGCGCGTCGCGCATCAACGCGTCCATCGCCTCGAAGCCGATGGCGCGCTGGTTCGGCAACTGGAACAGCAACATCGCCCAGGACGTGTCCAACTTCGTGGCCGCGGCGGACGCGGCGGACAAGCTGCCCGTGCTGGTGGCCTACAACATCCCGGGCCGCGACTGCGGCAGCCACTCCGGGGGCGGAGCGGGCAGCGCGGACGCGTACCGCAGCTGGATCTCCGCCTTCGCGACCGCCATCGGCAACCGGCCGGCGGTGGTCATCGTGGAGCCGGACGGCGTCGCGCAGCTGGACTGCCTGCCCAACGACACGGAGCGCGCCACGCGGCTGAGCCTCATCCGCTACGCCTCCGAGCAGCTGCGCGACCGCGCGCCCAACACCTGGACGTACCTGGACGGCGGCAACGCGAGCTGGATCGCCGCCGACACCATGGCGCAGCGCCTGGAGTCCGCGGGCGTGCGCAACGTGCGCGGCTTCTCCCTCAACGTCTCCAACTTCTACCCCACCGCGCAGTCCACCACGTACGGCAACGCGGTGAACGCCGCGCTCAACAGCCGCTACGGCTACACGCGGCAGTACATCATCGACACCAGCCGCAACGGCAACGGCTCCAACGGCGAGTGGTGCAACCCCGCGGGCCGCAAGCTGGGCGCGACGTCGCAGACGGGCGGCGGCGCGGAGCTGCTCCTGTGGGTGAAGACGCCGGGTGACTCGGATGGCCAGTGCGGCATCGCCCCGGGCACGCCCGCCGGACAGTTCAGCCCGGACCTGGCGAACCGCCTCATCGACGGCACCTGAGCCCCAAGAACCCGCCTCCGTCCCGTCACGCTGGGGGCGAGCCGCTGGAGTCCTCTGGATGTGGAAACGCCTTCCCCGGCGCGAGGCTGGGGAAGGCGTTGGGGTGAAGCAGGGCCTGCGCGCGAGTCCTAGCTGGACTCGCCCACGCTCAGGCGCCGGCTGGCGCCGCCGTTGCCCTTGCCCAGGGGCTGGGTGCGCTCCAGGTTCGAGCGGGCCAGGGCCTGGCGCTGTTCGTCCGTCTTCGCGGTGCCGTCCTTCTGCACCGTCATCACGCCGCCGCTGCCGTGCTTCTCCTGGGCCTGCTCGATGCTCTTCTTCAGGTCGCTGGCCGGCACCCAGTAGGCGCCGTTGATGGGGTCGCGCACGCGGTAGAGGTCGTCGTCCGTGCTGTCGCTCAGGCCCGGGTTCACGCCGTCGATGGTGAGCCAGTGCAGCTCGCCGGTCTCCGGGAGTTGCTCATCTTCCGCCAGCGTCATGTTGAGCAGCGCGTTGGAGTCCACCATCGCCAGGGCCATCTGCCCGTGCTTCAGCGCGCCGCTGAGCGCGTCCGTGTCGCACTCACCGAAGCCCTTGGTGACCTTGATGCCCATGGAGCCGAGCATGGCGCCCATCTCGGCCGGGGTCGCGCCGTCATCCAGGTTCACGTCCACCTGGTCGCTCACGCCCGTGGCAATCGTGCCCGCCTTGTTGCGCACCTTCTCGCGGGCCTCCTGCTGCGTCAGCGGGGCGGCCTCCTCGGCGCTGGACTGCTCCAGGTAGGTGAGGGTGGCCTCCGCGCAGCCCTTCTTGCTCGTCTGCGCCACGGTCGTCTGCGGCGCGTTCCAGCCCTGCTCCTTCTGGGCCTGCGTCGCCTCGTTGGTGGGGATGGCGCTGGCGGCAGCGTCCGTGCCCGGGGCCGGGGGGACGACCAGGGACGTCAGGCCCATCTTCTTGGCCCGCTCCTCCTCGAAGGAGTCCAGGTAGCGGCCTTCCGCGGGGTTCAGCGGCTTGGCGTCCGGTGCGTCCGGCAGGGGCTCCTTCACGGACTGGGCGGCCGCCGCGCGTTCCGCCGAGGCCTGGCGGATGCGGGCCATGACCGAATCAAGCTTGGAGCCAATACCGAAGGACATGAGGCCTCTCCTGTCGCGTCTGGGTCTTTTTTCTCCCGCATTATCCGCGCAGGACTTTGGAGGTTGCTTCGGGATCACGGCTTTTGACGGAAGCGCCCGATTTCAGACGCAACCGGGCGGGCGGCCGTGCCGAGAAACATGGAATCCTGGAGTGAGGGGTACACTGGACCCATGGCGAACCGGCATGACAGGGACGACGGGCCTTCCGCGCCCGGCTCCACGCCTCGCGTTTCGACGCCGCGAGAAACCTACGGTACAGGTAGAGCAAGCGCGCCCGCGACGGGACGGGGTGGTGCGGAGGCCTCGGCGCCCTCGCGGGG
>NZ_RAWC01000192.1:0-17701 GCF_003611685.1 Corallococcus sp. CA049B
CCCCGTGGTAGGGTGGGGTCCGGTCAGGAGACGCGACATGAGCCAGGACGAATCCCGCGCGCGGAAGATCCAGACAGCCCTTGAAGGGAACGATGAGTTCAGCACCTTCTCCATCGACCCGGACCTCAAGAAGCTGAAGCAGAAGCTGGATCTCCAGTCGGAGGCGCAGCACCAGCAGTCCGGCCGCCCGGAGACCGCGCCCAAGTCGGGCATGTTCATGCGGCTGTTCCACAAGATGTTCCGGGGTTGAGGGGCACGATGGTCAAGGAGTCCTACCGCGCGCAGTGGGAGCGCTCGCGGGCGTATCTGGAGACGGGGGACCTGGGGTTCGCGCTTCAGGAGCTGCGGGACGCGCTGACGCTGGCGCCGGACGACGCGGTCCTCTGGGAGGAGATCTTCAACCTGTCGCTGCTCGGGGGCCTCACGCAGAACGCCCTGGCCGCCGCGCTGCGGCTGCGCCAGCTGGCGCCGGAGAACCCCAACTTCATCGGCCTGCACGCCATGGCCGCGCTGCTCGCCGGCAAGCTGACGGAGGCCCTGCCCCTCTTCGAGGAGGTCCTCCAGCGCGACCCCGAGTCGGTGGAGGCCCGCCGGCAGCTGGCGCGGGCGCTGGACATCGCGGGCCAGCGCGGCCGGGTGCGCACGCTGCTGGAAGAGGCCGTCGCGAAGGCGCCCACGGACACGGGCGCGCCCAACGACCTGGCGGTGCACTACCTGGAGCACGTGCCTCAGGAGGGCCCGGCGCTCGCCGCGAGCGTCCTCGGGCCGGTGCTGGAGGCGCACCCCCAGGACCCCACCACGCACTTCAACCTGGCGCTGGCGCTGCGCCTGGGAGAGCCGGCGAAGGCCCGCCACCACGCGCAGCAGGTGCTCCAGGGCGGTGACAAGGAGCTGCGCGCGAAGGCCCAGCAGCTGCTGTCCATGATCCCCGCCTGAGCCGTCAGGCCGCGCCGGGCACCTCCGTCCCCGGCGCCATGGATTTCCAGAGACAGACCTTGAAGACCCCGGGCGCCGTGTCCTCCCTCTGCTGGAGCGGCGACGCCCTGGTGGACCCGGTGGGTGGGCTGGTGCGCTACCACCTGGATGGCACCACCTTCGACCCGCACATCCGCTACGCCTACCGCTTCGACCGCGCGGTGATGTCCCCGGATGGCCGCTACAGCGTGCTGTACGAGTCGTTGGGGACCACGGGCCTGCTGCTCGACGGCACGAAGGTGGTCCGGCAGCTGACGCGTGACTTCTACCACGCGAACACCCACGACTATCCCGTGGCCCTGCACACGCTCCCCAGCGGGCGCACGCTGCTGGCGCACTGCCCGGAGTCGTACTGCGTGGTGGAGCTGGAGGACGCCGCCACGGGCGAGCGCCTCACGAAGCGCGACAACACCCCGGCGGACATCTTCCACTCGCGGCTCCAGTTCAGTCCGGACGGGCGCTACCTGGCGAGCGCGGGGTGGATCTGGCACCCGGTGGACGCGGCGTCGGTGTTCGACGTGCCGCGCGCCCTGGAGGAGCCCGCGTCGCTGGACAGCTCTGGACTGATGGAGGGCGTGGAGGGCGGCATCTTCCTCACGTCCGTGGCCTTCGGGGCGAAGGACACGCTCGTGTTCGTCCGCATCGAGGAGTCCCGCGACGACGCGAAGTTCTTCCTGGGCACGTACTCGCTGACGGAGAAGAAGCTGCTGTCGGAGGTGGAGCTGGAGGAGCCCGCGGGCCCGCTGATGGTCGTGGACGCGGAGCACGTGGTGGACTTCTTCGGCCACCCGAAGCTCGTGTCGCGCGCCACCGGCCGCGTGGTGCGGCGCTGGGAGGACCTGGACACGGGGAAGGTGCTGGCCAGCATCCGCCACCACCTGCCGCCCCCGCCGCACTTCGCGCTGGACGCCGCGAATCGCCGCTTCGCCGTGGGCACGGCGAATGGCATCGAGGTCATCACGCTCTCGGCTCAGTAGGGCTTCTCGCCCACCCAGTTGCCCGGCGGCGCGTAGTTGCACACCCAGAGCTGCCACGTCTTCACGTCGCCGCCGAAGGGCGAGTTCTTCGTGCACAGCCGCGTCGCGCAGCCCACCGCCTTCGTGGTGCGCCACACCACCTGCGTGTAGTGGCCGCACATCTTCCCGGCCTTGCACCTGCCGGAGGCGTAGTCGTAGTCAGCGGCTTCGTCCGCCCAGCTCTTCACCACCTGCGTGGTGGTCCATGTGTCTGGAGTCGCCGCGGCCAGGTTCTCTCCGAAGCTGCCCCGGTCCGGGTTGTGCTCGAAGCGGCACTCCTTCACGTAGGCCTCCGCCTTGCGCGCCGCCTCGTCGGACCAGGTGAGCGCGGGCAGCGCCGGCTTCGGCGTGGGACGCGAGGCCTTCGAGCGCGCCTCGTTGTGCGCGGCCACCATGTCGCGCTTCAGCGCCGCGGCGGTCGGCACCGGCTTGCGCGTGCCCTCGGAGGGCGCGGGCGTGGCCGCAGGGGCCTTGCGCGCGGCGGCGGTGGCCGCGGCCTTCTTCGTGGAGGCGGAGACGGGCCGCTGCGCGTTCGCGCTGGAGCCACAGCCGAGCAACGGGGCCAGCAGCCACACGGCGAGCCCGCGACGGAACACAGGAAGTGCCATGCGCGGAATCATTCCGCACCCGGCGCCTGCGTGCAGGAGAACCGAACCGGGCAGGCGGCCCCCGGGGGGCCCGAGCCCCTTCCTGCCCTACGCTCCCAGTCCGGGCAGGGGCCCGGTGCCGTCGTCGCCGAAGGTCGTCGCGGCCACGCCGAACATGTTCAGCAGCGCGATGTAGAGGTTCGCCAGCGGCTGGCCCCCGTAGCGGATGTGCCGGCCCGGTGAGAGGGCGCCGCCCGCGCGGCCCGCGAGCAGGATGGGCAGGTTCTTGTGCTCGTGCATGTTGCCGTCGGCGATCTCACTGGAGAAGTACACGGCGCTGTGGTCCAGCAGCGTCCCGCCCTCCTCCTGCACGTCCTTCATGCGCTGGAGGAGGTACGAGAACTGCTCCACCTCCCACTTGTCGATTTTGACCAGCGCGTCGTAGTTGGCCTGGACCCGCTGGTGGTGCGAGTACGTGTGGTGCTCGCCGGACAGCCCCAGGAACGAATACACGCGGGTGCTGCGCGCGTTGCCCAGCATGAAGGTGCACGTGCGGGTCAGGTCGCACTGGAACGCGAGCACGATGAGGTCCAGCATCGCCTTCGTCTTCTCGCGCACGTCCTCGGTCTCCGCGGGCGTCACTGCGGCGCCGCACGTGGGGCCGGCGCCGTCCATCGCGTTCACGCGCAGCTCCAGCTCGCGCACGCCGGTGAAGTACTCGTCCAGCTTGCGCTTGTCCGTGGTGCCCAGCTTCCCCTGGAGCGCCTTCGCGTCGTCGCGCACGGCGTCGATGATGCTCAGCCCGTACGCCTTGCGCTTCGCCAGCTCCGCCTGTGTGACGTCCGGGTCGAAGTCCGCGAAGAGCCGCTCGAAGGCCGCGCGAGGCTTCGTCTCCTTGGGCACGGGCGTGGACGGCCCCGCCCACGCGATGTTGTTCGCGTAGGGGCACGCGTAGCCGGAGTCGCAGTTGCCAATGCCCTTGCCCTGGTCGATGCCCAGCTCCAGCGACGGGTAGCGCGTGGCCGTGCCCACCGCGTTCGCCAGCACCTGGTCCAGGGAGATGCCGGTGCGGATGTTGGTGCCCTCCGTCTTGCGCGCCTTCACGCAGGACAGGAACGCGGCCGTCGCGGCGGCGTGGTGGCCGTCGCCGTCCGGTTTGCCGGGCAGGTTGTCCAGGCCGCTGAGCACCAGCACGTCCCCCTTCACCGGCGCCAGCGACGCGAGCGTGGGCGTCAGGGAGTAGTCCGCGCCCTCCCCACCGGGCGTCCACTTGGGCATGTGGATGCCGCAGGGCGTGTAGAAGGCCACGAAGCGGCGCGGGGCCGGCGTGGCGGCGCGGGCCGTGCGCGGGCGCATGACGTCCAGCAGCGGCAGCGCCATCAGCGCGCCCATGCCGCGCAGGAGCGTCCGGCGGGAGAGGGCAGGGGTGCGGCTCATGGCTTGTGTTCCTCCGGCTCGCCACGCCGTTGCAGGAACGCGTCGCTGCGGACGATGGCGAGGATGTAGTCGGTGAGCCGGCCGCCCCGGGCTTCGGCCTGCTGGGAGATGTCGCGCACGGTGCAGCGGTCCTGTTCCTCCGCGCCGCGTCCGAGCGCGTAGGTGAGCAGGTGGCGCGTCATGCACGCGGACAGGTCCGGGTCCTGCTTCACCACCGCGCGCATCTCCGTCACGCCGTTGAAGGCCTTGCCGCCGGGCAGCTCGCCGCTGGGGTCCACCACCGCGCCGCCTTCCTCCTTCGTGCGCCAGCGGCCCACCGGGTCGAAGTTCTCCATGCCGAAGCCCAGCGGATCCATCAGCGTGTGACAGCCCGAACAGGTGGGGTCCACGCGGTGCTGCGCCATGCGCGCCTTGATGTTGAGCGTGGGGTCCACCGCCGGGGCCAGCCCGCCCGCCTCGGGTGGTGGCGGGGGCGGCCCCTTGCACAACAGCTGCTCCAGCACCCAGACGCCGCGCTTCACCGGAGACGTGCGGTCCGGATTGGCGGTGACGGTGAGCAGCGCGCCCTTCCCGAACAGGCCCGCGCGCTCCGGGTGGTCCTTCAGCTCCACGCGCGTCATCGCGGCGCTGCCGGGCCTGGGCAGGCCGTAGTGCGAGGCCAGCCGGTCATTCACATAGGTGAAGGGCGCGTCCAGCAGGTCCTTGAGGCGGTGGTCCCCGGTGACGAACTCCTGGAAGACGAGCTGCATCTCCTGGCGCATGGCCTCGCGCAGCGGTTCGTCGAAGCCGTAGTGCGACTCCGGCTGGGAGAAGTCGAGCGCGCGCGTGTAGAGCCACTGGCCCGCGAAGTTGTCCACCAGCGCGCGGGCCTTGGGGTCCGCCAGCATGCGCCGCACCTGCGCCTCCAGCACCTCCGGCTCGTGCAGGTGGCCGCCCTCCGCCGCTTGCAGCAGCGCCTCATCCGGCATGCTGCTCCAGAGGAAGTAGGACAGGCGGCTCGCCAGCTCCAGGTCGCTCACGGCGTGCGGCGCCGTGGACGTGGGGGCGGGGTCCAGCTCCACGCGGAAGAGGAAGTGCGGCGACACCAGCACCGCGCGCAGCGCCAGCTTCACGCCCACCTCCGGCGCATCGCCCTGCTGCCGGGCCAGCGCGACGAACGCGACCAGCCGTTCGACTTCTTCTTGCGTGACGGGCCGGCGCCAGGCCCGGCGCGCGAAGGTCTTGAGCAGCTCGCGCGCGCACGCCTCCGGCCGGGCGGGGTCGAGCACGCACGCCTTGAACGCGCCTCGCGTCCACGCGGCCTCCACCAGCGCCTCCGCCGCGTGGGAGTACTTCTCCATCAGCAGCGGGGACATGCTGAGCACGTCCGCGTTGTTGTCGAAGCCGAAGCCGTGGTCGTCCGGCGGGAAGCTGCTCGCGGGCGAGCTCGTGTCGCCCAGCAGGTCGCGCACGGTGTTGTTGTATTCAGCGCGGTTGAGGCGGTGCAGCGTGACGCGGCCGGGGTCGCGCGCCGCCGAGCGGCACTGCGCGTCCTGCGGATCCACGGGCGCGTCCGGCCCCGGCAGCACCCGCGCCTTGGGAGGTGAATCGTTGCAGCTCGCGGTCAACATCGCCGCCACCGCCGCGAGGCCCACCCTCCGCCATCTCCGACCGCAGGCCGTCACCGCGCGCACACCTCCTCGGGGCCGCGAAGGGGCCCCGGCGAACGCGCTCCAAAGCAAGACGCTCACCAGCCACGGCGTGACGACAGACGGACGTCACGCTCCGTCCCCGGGGTGGAGATGGGCACGCGCGAGGGACTAGATGGGGAAGGGGAGTTCCGCGACCGGGCAGGGCCCGGGGTCCAGAGAGGCACCGCGCGCCGACTCCTGCCCCCGGGGGCGGGTCAGGCGGCGCGGCACTCCCGGAAGCGGGCTTCAGGACACGGCCCGCTTCCAGGACTGAGGCAGCGCTACTTCGCTTCCTTCGCGGTGCCCGTCGTCTTCGCGGCGCCGTCGAGGTACGCGCGGTAGGCCTCGAAGCCGTACGGCCGGCCGAGGAAGTCCTTCACCTGCTCCGCGGCGGGCTTGGAGCCGCCGGGCTCCAGCACCGTCTTGCGGTAGTGCATGGCCGTGTCGCGGTCCAGGTAGCCGCTCTCCTGGAACTTCGACTCCAGGTCCTTCGCGATGACGGAGGACCAGAGGTACGTGTAGTACGCGGCCGAGTACCCATCCAGGTGCCCGAAGGCGAGCTCGAAGTGGGTGCCGTCGCGGTACTCGTGGCGGAAGGGCGACAGCTTCTTCTGCAGCTCGGAGAGCACCGAGGACGTGTCGAAGCCCGGCGCGCGCGAGTAGTACTGGAGGCTGACCGCGGACAGGAACAGCTGGCGGCGCGCGTACAGGCCCTGGCCGAACTCCTTCGACGCGCGCAGCTTCTCCACCATCTCCGCGGGGATGGGCTCGTTCGTCTCGTGGTGCTTGGCGAAGCTCTTGAGCACCTCCGGCTGCTCCGCCCACTGCTGCAGCAGCATGGACGGCGTCTCCACGAAGTCGCGCTCCATGGAGATGCCGGAGATGGGCGTCCACTTCTGGTGGCCGGAGAAGATGGTGTGCATCAGGTGGCCGAACTCGTGGAAGAACGTCCCCACCTCGTCGTGCGTCATCAGGTCGCCGGGGCGCGGGAAGTTGCACACCAGCACGGCCTCCGGCAGCCGCTTGTCCAGCTCACCGGTGACCAGGTCGAACTGCGCCGCGTGCTTGTACTTGTCGTCACGCGGGTGCATGTCCAGGTAGATGCGGCCCAGCGGCTTGCCGCCCTCCACGACGTCATACGCCTCCACGTCGCCGTGCCACGTCTTCGCGTCCTTCACCGGCTGGAAGGCCACCCCCCACAGGCTGGAGGTGATGCCCATCACGCCGTCCTTCACCCGCGCGTACTCCAGGTAGGGCCGCACCGCCTGCGAGTCGAACCCGAACTTCTCCGCGCGCAGCCGGTCCTCGTAGTAGTCCTGGTCCCAGGGCTCCACCACGGTGGCGCCCTTCACGTCCTTCTTCTTGCGCGCCAGCAGGTCCGCCATCTCCTTCTTCGCGCGTCCTTCCGTGGCCTGCGCCAGCTGGTCGATGAAGTCCGCCGCGGCCTGCTGCGTGCGCGTCATGCGCGTCTCGGTCGTGAAGGCCGCGTAGGTGTCGTAGCCCAGGAGCGTGGCCAGCTCGTTGCGCTTCTCGATGAGCTGCGCGAGCACCGCCTGGTTCTTGGGGAACGCGCGCTGGCGGTAGGTGCGCCAGAGCTTCTCGCGCGCCTTCGCGTTCTTCGCGTACGTCATGAACGGGAAGTAGTCCGGGTAGTTGCTGGTGATGACCACCTTGCCGTCCGCGCCGGGCGCGTGCGCCTTCTTGTAGTCCTCCGGCAGCCCGTCCAGGTCCTTGGGCGTGAAGGCCACGCTGCGCGTGTCCTCCGCGATGTTCTGCCCGAACTGCTGGCCCAGCTTGAGGATCTCCTCGTTGAGCGCCTTCACCTTGGCGCGCGTGGCCTCATCCCGGTCCACGCCCGCGCGGCGGAAGTCCAGGAGCGTGCGGTCCATCCAGTGGCGCGTGGCCGCGTCCTCCTTGGACAGGTCCACCAGCGACAGCGCGTCGTAGACGCCGCGGTCCTGCGACAGCGCCACGTTGGCCGCGTCCACCTGCTGCTCGCACTCGCGGGACGCGTCGCGCATGGCGGCGTCCGGGTGCACTTCGCGCGCGAGGCTGGAGCGGTTGGCCGCGTTGAGGATGGCCGTCTGCGCCTCGTCGTACGCCTTGAGGACGCCCGCGCCGTTCGTCTTCGGATCCAGCTTCTTCAGCGCCGCGACCTGCGCCTGCGCGCGCTCCAGGTCCGCCTTGCACAGGGCCTTGAAGGCGTCCGGCGTGCCGGCCAGCACTTCCGAGCCCTTCATGGGCGCCAGCTGGGGCTTCGCCGAGTTGGCGGCGATGCGGGCCTGGGCTTCGCGGTTCTGCGTGATGCTGCCGTTGGAGCAACCCGTCGCGGCGAGCGCCGCCACCACGGTGAGCGCGGGGATTCTCAAGGGGACTTCCTCCACAAGGGGAACGACCTGCTTCGCGGGCCCGTCATGCCACATCCCCGCCCCTCCGCGCCCGTCCGCCGTGAACAGCCAGGGTGTCCCCAGGTACAGGCTGGATGCTTGGAGACCCCAGCTGACGCACCTCGCCTTGTTCCCCGTGCAGCCGCCCGGTAATCCCGCACTCGCCTCGAATTCTTGGAAGTTGTCCTGGCCGGAGGGTGAACACGGATGCGCAAGGCACTGGGTGGTGCGGTCGCGGCGTTGTTGTTGTGGGGCTGTGGCGGGGCGGGCCCGGAAGCGCCGCCGGCGTCTCCGGAGGGGCTGTCGCTGCGCTCCGGCGCGGGGCTGACCGAGGGCACCTGGGCGCACGACGGGCAGACGGTGTCCTTCGCCTCGCGCGAGGTGGAGCCCGGGGTGTACCGCCTGGAGGTGCGCATGCACGGCATGACGCTGACGGGCCTGATGGATCCGGCGTCGGGCGTGTCCTCGCTGGATGGCTTCGCGGACGCGAACGTGCAGGACACGCAGGTGGTGGACGCGGACCGTCAGGTGCTGAGCGCGTTCTACGGCGCGCTGAACCAGGGGCTGCCCCAGGGTGACGCGGCGGCGCCAGAGGCCATGTACCTGCGCCGCGCGGTGGGCATGTGGGCGCAGCAGCCCACGAGCGTCACGCTCAAGCGCACGGTGATGGGCGAGCAGGGCCGCGGCTACACGATGCTGTGCAGCTACGCGAAGTGCGGCGGCAAGAACACGGGCAGTTGTGGCGGTACGTACAACTGGTACTCGTACGCGAAGCACGACTGCAACAAGGGCGGCTTCGACAACGCGAAGAACCAGCAGATCGCCCAGCTGGGTGACCACACGACGTGCAGCGGCGACGAGTACTACCTGAACGGCAGCACCTGGGTGTGCGGCGAGCCGGACCACTGGTCGCGCCCCAAGGTGATGGGCAACTGCTTCGGCCGCTGCGGCGGCGGCTGCGGTGGCGACACGCAGTACACGCTGGACGCCACCAACCACGACGGCTGCGTGCGCAACGGCCACATGCTGGCGTCGGGCTACTGCGATGATCAGTTCATGTCCGCGACGGACGACGAGCTGTTCGCGCCCAACTGCTACTGAAGGCCGGATGGGACGACGCGCGGTGAGACACGCGGTGGGGGCGGTGGGGCCGTGGCTCGCCGCGCTCGCGATGCTCGGTTGTCCGTCCACGACGTCCTCCAAGGCGGCGGCCGGGGAGGCGGCCGTGCGCCGCTTCTTCCAGGCCCTGCCGTCCGGGGACTGCGCGGTGCTGGGCCCCATGCTGGTGACGGGGCAGGGCCTGCCTTCATGCGAGGAGACGGTGAAGGACCTGCACGAGCACGGCATGGGCCTGGTGGACGTGCTCGACGCGAAGGTGGATGGCCGCGACCCGAACGCGGTGGTCGTGCGGGCGCGGGTGTCGCAGGGAGGAGCGGAGCGCGCGGAGCCGTTCCTCTTCCGGGTGGAGCGCCAGGGTGACGGCTGGCGCCTTCGGTTGTAGGGGGAGTGGACGATGCGGAACCGTGAGCGGGTGATGCTGGGGAGCGCGGCGGTGCTGGTGGCCGTGCTCATCGCCGTGGCGCTGTGGCCGTCGCGCGAAACCTCTCTCCCCGCCGCCGCGCCCGCGGTGCGGAACGCGGGCCCCGGCCCGGTGACGGCGGCCCAGGTGTCACCGAAGCGCGCGGTGCCGGTGCGGACGCCGGACCCCGCGCCGCCCCACGCCACGGTGGTGCCGCCCTCGCCCGGAGACGTGCCGCCGGAGCCGGAGGTGGCCAACGCGCCGCCACAGCCGAACGACCCCATCGAGGAAGAGAAGCCCCAGACGGCGCGCTGGAAGCTGGAGAAGACGGAGCACCTCGCCACGCTGCTGGGGCGGGACGTGTCGCGGCTGGAAGGCGAGCGGCAGGAGGCGAAGTCGCGCGGGGACAAGGCCCGCGTGGAACAGGTGGACGCGCTGCTCCAGCGTCACCGCGTCCGCTTGGACGAGCTGCGCGAAGAGGCCCGCACCCTGGCCGAGGCCGCGCGCAACGAACCTCCCGAGCCCTGACGGAAGGGCGGGGCTCCCCCGTCGGGGGCGCTCCGCACGAACTTGTCCGACAGTCGGACAGGTTTGGAGGAACCGGGTCGGGGCGCCCGTGCCCGCTGAACAGCGGGAACCTGTCCGACAGTCGGACAGGTTTTGGGACCGCGCCGGGGGAGGGGGCACATGCTCGGAGCCTGTCGGCGGAGGCGCCCGCTCGGCTGCCCCCCTGCCGGAGTGCCGCGCCTGCTTCACGCGAGGGCGCCACCGCTTCGCGCTGGGAGTACAAGCGCTTCTGCCGGACGCGGCGCGGCCTTCACACAGGCGTGACAGGCACGAGGCCGCGTGCACATAGAAAACGACGTGTCCGTTTCCACCGCGACCGCCTCCACAGCGCCCTCCAGTACCCCGTCCACCCGAGGCTCCCGGCTGGCATCCATCGCGGTGGCCAGCGCGCTGTTCATGGAGTTCCTGGACTCCACGGCGCTGTCGACCGCGCTGCCCACGCTGTCCGTGGCGTTCGGCACCGACCCCGTCCACCTCAAGCTCGCGCTGACGTCGTACATCCTGGCCCTGGCCGTGCTCGCGCCCGCGAGCGGGTGGATCGCCGACCGCTTCGGTCCGCGCCGCGTCTTCATGACCGCCATGGTCGTGTTCCTCGCGGGCTCCGTGCTGTGCGGCTTCTCCCAGACGCTCGTGCAGCTGGTCCTCGCCCGCACCCTGCAGGGCCTGGGTGGCGCGCTGATGGTGCCCGTGGGCCGGCTCATCGTCGTGAACTCGGCGCCGCGCGAGAAGCTGGTGGCCGCGATGAGCTGGTTCACCATGCCCGCGCTGGTGGGGCCACTCCTGGGGCCGCCGCTCGCGGGCTTCATCCTGGGCGTCGCGGACTGGCCGTGGATCTTCTTCATCAACGTGCCGGTGGGCCTGCTGGGCATGTGGGCCGTGGCGCGCTTCGTGCCCCCGCTGAAGCAGCCGGACCCGGGCCCCTTCGACATGAAGGGCTTCGCCATCGCCGTGGTCGCCATCACCGCGCTGATGGGCGCGGCGGAGACGGTGGGCATCGGCCTGGTGCCGTGGCCCGTGCAGGCGGCCATCTCGCTGGTGGCGGTGGGGGCGCTGGTGGCCTACGTGCGGCACGCGCAGCGCACGCCGCGCCCGGTGCTCAACCTGCGCCTGTTCCAGGTGGACACCTTCCGCGCCAGCATGATGGGCGGCGCGCTGGTGCGCATTGGCCTGGGCGCGACGCCCTTCCTGCTGCCGCTGCTCTTCCAGGTGGCCCTGGGCTGGGGGCCGCTGGAGGCGGGGCTCGTCACCATCGGGACGGGGCTGGGCGCCTTCGCGTGCAAGCCGGTGGCGCCCGCGCTCATCCGCCGCGTGGGCTTCCGCCAGACGCTCATCGCCTCCAACCTGCTCACCGCCGCGCTGACGGCCGTGCCCGCCTTCTTCGGCGTCACCACGCCCATCCCGTTCATCATCGGCACGCTGGTGTTCAGCGGCTTCATGCGCTCCCTGCAGTTCACCGCCACCAACACGATGGCCTACGCGGACCTCCCCAAGGAGTCGGTGAGCAACGCCTCTACCCTCGCGGTGGTGACACAGCAGATGGCGCTGAGCGTGGGCATCAGCTTCGGTGGCCTGATGCTGCACGTGGCGCGCGGCGGCGGTGACGTGCGCCTCACACCGGACCGCTTCCTCCTGCCGTTCCTCGCCATCGGCCTCGTGTCGTCGCTGGCCGGGCCGCTGTTCCGCCGGCTGCGTCCGGACGCGGGCGAGCACATCGGCGGCAGGGCCACGGCGCGCGGCTGAAGCGTCCAGCCCACGACACCGCCGCCGCCCCTTCGTAGGGCAGGCGGGCAGGCGGAAACCCTTTTTCCCACCTTCTTTCGTCCCTCCCTCCCCACCAGTTTCCCGGCGGGGAATCCAACGGAAGGGGTGGAAATGGGTTGGGCGGCACTCACAGGACTCCTGCTCGCGGGCATGACGGCGGCGACGCCACCCTCGGCCATCCCGGTGCGGGGCGGCAATGCGCTGACGTTGCCCGCGCACCGGCACATCGTGCGCGTGTCCCGCAGCGAGGGCTCCGTGCTGCTCGCGGCCGTGCAGCAGGGCGGACAGGACGGACATGGCCTGCGGCTGTTCCGCAGCGACAACGGCGGCAGCACCTGGAAGCAGGAGGGCGTCATCCACGACGGCTCCACCTACGACCGCGCGGACCTGGTGGTGGTGGGCAAGGACGTGGCGCTCGTCTACGCGGTGGAGACCCCGGACAGCGCGGGCATCAGCGGCTCCACGTCCCGCGACGTGTACTTCCAGTGGTGGCGCTACAGCGCGTCCAAGAACCACTGGCTCCCGGACAAGGCCGTGCGCGTCTTCGACTCCACCAGCTCCAGCACCGCGTACTACCGCGCGGAGCTGGCGCGCGACTCCAAGGGCCGGCTCTGGGTGCAGGCCTTCTTCCGGGAGAAGGACGCGAGCAACACGCTGGTCATCTCCGTGAGCAGCGACGGCGGCTCCACCTTCCGCACCCAGTCCGCGCTCGCGCGAGACATCCCGAAGCGCGGGGGCGGGCGGCTCATCAGCCTGGGCAGCCGGATGATGATGCTGTGGAGCTCGCACGACGGCCGCGACACCACGCACTACCGCATCCGGGATGACAGCGCGTCCGTGTCCAGCTGGTCCTCCACGCGCACCGCCTTCTCCGACGGCATCTACCACGGCGCCGCGATGAGCGCGGTGGCGGACGGGAAGGGCGGCCTGCACCTGGTCTACAAGGACAACTCCGAACGGCTGAGGTACCGCCGCTTCGACGGCAGCGCCTTCGGCTCCGCGGTGAAGGTGCTGGAGGACGGGGACTGGGCCACGCAGCCGGCGCTCGTGCGCGCGGGCAGCAGCCTGTACCTCTTCTACAACCAGCCCCGGAGCGACGGCACGGGCTACCGGCTGTGGGTCCGCGCGCTGTCCTCCAGCGGCAAGCCGGGCGCGGGCAAGGAGCTCGCGTCGGTGTCCGGCTTCGCGGGCTACCCGGCGGCGCCGGACGTGCTGCCCTCGGGCGTGCCGCTGGTGTGCTTCTTCGGCATCGAGCCGTCCTCCGGCTCCAGCTACCGGCTGTCCTTCTTCTCCACCAGCGCGTCGTCGCTCAAGTCCCAGGCCGTGGCCGCGAAGCAGGCCCCGGCGGCTGAAGACGAGGACCGCGAGCGGTTCACCGCCACCGGCGGCTCCGGGTTCGAGCCCTCGCCGCCTCAGGACCCTGGCGCGCTGGTGAGCGCCGCGACGAGCCCCTCCCAGCAGGCGATGGCCGCCGGGTGTGGCGGTGCCAGCGCGACGCTCGCGGTGGGCGTGACGTTCATCCTGATGGAGTGGGGCCGCCGCCGGCGCACCCGGGTCCTGCCCGGCTGATGGGGCAGGCCTTGAGTCACGGGCCGCGGAAACGAACGCGGGCGGTCTCCCCGGGACTTCATCCCGAGGGGCACCGCCCGTGTGCGCGTCTCCCGGCGAGGGGAGACGCGAGCCTGGGTGCGGCTACGTCGTCGCGGGCGCGGCGTCCGGCGCTTCGTCCTTCGTCTCGTCGGCAGCGTCGCTGGCACCGTCGGATTCGACCGGGGCCGTGGAGACACCGTCCGCGCCGGGAGCACCACCAGCCGCCTGGGGCTTCTTGCCGGCACCCGGGGGCGGGGACTTGCGGGCGGCCGCCGCGGCCTGCCGCGCCTGCTCGCGCGCCTTCTGCGCGACCTTGGGCGTGGGGGCCAGGATCATGTACATCTGCCGGCCTTCCATGCGCGGCAGCTGCTCCGCCACGGCCACGTCCTTCAGGTCCTTGATGACGTCATCGAGGATGGCGCTGCCCAGCTCCTTGTGCGTGATTTCACGCCCGCGGAACTGGATGACGACCTTGGCCTTGTTGCCCTCTTCGATGAACCGGCGGGTGTTGCGCACCTTGAACTCGTAGTCGTGCTCCTCCGTCTTGGGACGGAGTTTCACTTCCTTGAGCTGGATGACCACCTGCGTGCGCTTCGCGTCCGAGGCCTTCTTCTTCTCCTCGTACTTGAACTTGCCGTAGTCCATGATCTTGCAGACCGGCGGCTTGGCCATCGGGCTGACTTCGACCAGGTCGAGCGACTCGGAGCGGGCCTTTTCCAGCGCCGCCTCGATGGTCATGACTCCGAGCTGCGAACCATCGGAGCCCACGACACGGACTTCCCGCGCGCGGATGCGGCGGTTGGTTCTCTGGTCCCGGTTGGGACCGCGGCTGCTATTTCTCTGTTCGCGAATGATGTGAACATCCTCCAAAAAGGGTTAGCGGACCCACCACCCGTGAAGATGTGGCGGACCCTCCAATGTGGCAGTCCCCTCCGGTGGAGAAGGCAGGCAGGCGTGCCTTCCGCCCCTAGGGGCAGGGAGACGTGCAACGGACTCTATCCGGTTCACGTCCCCCAGGGGCAAGGTAACGCGGGGCACCCCCCATTCCCATGACCCCTGTTGCCTATGATGCGCCCCATGGCAAAACGGTCCACGGCGTCCGCCCGGGAGAGGACAGGATGCCGGCCCCGGAGGGTGGTTGCGCTCGGGACCTGGCTGGTGCTCGCCTGCCTGCCCTCCTGTGGGCCGGTGGACCCCGAGCCCTCTGGACCCGCCGGGAGCCTGGGGCAGGCCCTGGTCCAGGGGACGGACGCGCCCGGGGACCCGGCGGCGGTGGCGCTGGTGGCCCGGCGCACGCGCTGCGGAGGGGAGGCGCCGGTGCTCCTCTGCTCGGGCGCCCTCATCGCTCCGGACGTGGTGCTGACGGCGGCGCACTGCCTGGCCGTCTTCGGGGAGGAGGGCCCCTACGAGGTCTTCCTGGGGCCCACACTGCTCCCGGAGCCCGGCCCCGGCGGGCGGTTCGTGCGGGTCACCCGGGCGGTATCCCACCCCAGGTTCGTCCCGGCCACGCACCTCTGGGACGCCGCGCTCCTGCGGCTGGCGGTGCCCGTGACGGACGTCCCGCCCCTCCGGCTCCCCCGGGCGGGGGGCGCCCCGGTGGCGCCGGGAGACGTCGTGCGGGCGGTGGGCTACGGCGACACGAAGGACGCGGCCCACCCCATGGGCCAGCGGCGGCAGGGCCTGCTCCAGGTGACGGGCGTCACCGACAGCGCCTTCCAGGCCGGCCCCGCCCCGGCCATGACCTGCGTGGGGGACAGCGGAGGCCCGGTGCTGGGGGGCCCGGCAGGGAACGAGGTGCTCCTGGGCCTCACCCTCAGCGGTGACGTGGCCTGCCGCACGGAGGCGGTCCAGCTGCGGGTGGACGCGCTGGAGGACTTCGTCCGCCCCTTCCTGGAGGAGGCCCCACCCCCCGCGCCCACGGAGACGCTGCCCCTGGACGCCCTCTGTGAGGCGTCCTGCGCGAGCGACGCGGACTGCCCCTCGGGGCTGCAATGCGTCCGCGCCGGGGATGATCCGGCCCGGTGCCTCCTGCCCGCGCTCCAGGCCGGGACCTATGGCGCGGCCTGTACGGAGGACGCCGCCTGCGGAGAGAAGGGCGTGTGCGCCCGGCTGGAGGTGGACGGGGACGACGCCTGCCGCTGCTTCACCCCCTGCGAGGCCACCGTCGACCCGCTGACACCGGAGATGGACCGGCCCGACGTCAAATGCGGGTGCGGCAGCGGCCCCGGCGGCCTGGGCGCTACACTCGCCGTCCTGCTGGGGCTGTTCTGGCGACGCTCTCGTGACTCCGCGTGAAAACGCCTACAGAACCGCAAATGTAGGCGAAACTCCGCGAATCAAACTCCGAGAATCAGGCATCGACGTTTTCGGCAATCGCAAAGGTCCCTCCCCCCATGGACTACAAGATCAAGTCGGGCGACACGCTGGGCGCGCTGGCCAAGCGCTTCAACACGGATGTGGATTCGCTGGTGAAGGCGAACCCGAACATCACGAACAAGGACCTCATCTACGCGGATGCGACGCTCAACATCCCGGGCAGCAAGGATGACTTCCAGGCGCAGGGTGTCTCCAAGGGGCCGGACCTGACGGGCGGCGCGCAGCAGACGCAGGGCGCGCAGGCCGTGGGTGACGTGCCCCCGGGCCAGGTGGGCGACTGGATCAAGCAGGCCATGGACATCCTCAAGGCCAACGGCGTCCCGGCGGACAAGATGAACCCCCAGGACATCGCGAAGATCATCCAGCACGAGTCCAGCGGGAACCCGAACGCCATCAACCTCTGGGACTCCAACGCCCAGAAGGGCACCCCGTCCATCGGCCTGATGCAGACCATCCAGCCGACGTTCGACGCGTACAAGCTCCCGGGCCACGACAACATCCGCAACCCGGTGGACAACATCATCGCCGGCGTCCGCTACTCCATCGAGCGCTACGGCTCCGTGTCCAACGTCCCCGGCATCAAGGGCCTGAACAGCGGCAGCGGCTACGTCGGCTACTGACCGGCGCGCGAGCAGCACCCCAGACGCACCGCGCCCCGCGGTGGAAGACGGTCCTGACCGTCTCCCACGCGGGGCGTCGTCATTTCCATTTCCGAAAGCGTGCCGTTAGCCCCCGTGCAACCGGGAGCGCTCCCGCGGGCCACCCGCGCGCTTGATGTGGATCTGGCTGGGCGCCTTCTTGCGCCCCCTCAGCCCCGTGCCCCGGTTGTTGCGCTTGGGGCCGTGGTCGCCAGCGGCGGGGCCCAGCGTCACGCGCTTGAGCTCCTTCTGCCGCAACAGCGCCGCCGCGTCGTCATGGGCCAGTGTCTTGCGCCCATTGCTGGCCTGCACACTCGCCTGGGCCGCATGGGGATCCACCCGTCGCCTGTTCTTGATGCCTGCCACTCGGGTCCGCACGGACATGAAGTCCTCCTTTGAGTTGAGGTAGGGACCCATGCGGGGCATTGCCATCCCTGGCGACGGGCGGGACAGGGGCCGCCCCGTGAGCATGCGGGACGCGGGCGCCCGGTGGCGCGGGATGACAGGGGGCACGCGGGCGGCGCTCTCCCAGGAGCGGGAATCACGCCGGACGCGGCCGGCGCGGCGGCTCTCAGGTGAGGTCTTCGTTGTCGCGGCGGGCGCGCTTCTTCGCCTTGGGCTTGCCAGGCCTGGCCGCCTTGGCCTTCTTCTTCTCCGTGGCCTCCGGCGGGAACAGCCAGCCGTCCTCGGGGCGGGGCTGGGAGGCGTTCACCGGCTCCAGGTGCTGACCGCGGCAGCCGCGGCACCAGGACTGCGGACGGCGCTGGCCCTGGCTCATGATGCGGAAGCCGAAGTCCTGCTCCGTGGGCCCCACGTGGCCGCAGCGCGGGCAGCGCGTCATGGACGTGGTGCCCGTCTCCCGGGCCTTCTCCTTGCCGTGCTCCACCACCAGCGCCAGCGCGGCGGCGAACCCCAGCTTGCGCTCCGAGGGCACGTGGAACTGACGCGCGCGCTTGCGGTTGCCCCGGCCCATCACGGGCAGGAGGTCCAGGCCTCCCAGGAGGTTGCGCTGCTCCAGGACTCGCGACGGAGACGATGGCGGGGTCGAGTGGCTCACGCGATCATTTCTACGGGAGGGGTCTGACATGCCGGGTTCACGCGCCGGGTCGCCAGGTCCCGCTCCATTCGGAGGTCTGGACACATGTTCAGTAACCCCTGGCATTTCCAGGGGATTCCCC
>NZ_RAWC01000193.1:0-17644 GCF_003611685.1 Corallococcus sp. CA049B
CCGCCGCTCCGACGTCCAGCACCACTCCATCCCGCCGAGCCCCGGTCTGGATTGCCTTCGCGGGAGCAGGCCTGCTGGGCACCGGAGTGCTGCTCTACGCGCTGGCCCCCACGGACTCCGTCGCGGAGAGCGAGACGGCCATCAGCGGTCCCACCGTGAAGGGTGAGACGGTGCACCTGCCGGACGACGCGCCGCAGTGGCACTATGTGCAGCTCGCCGTGGCCACCGAGGGCAGCGCCCTCACCCCACTCCCCTCCCCCGCGCGAGTGCAGTTCGACGAGGCACGCACCGCCTCCGTGGGAGCCCCGCTCGCGGGCCGGGTGGAAGAAGTCCGCGTGCGGCCCGGCGACCGGGTGAAGCAGGGTGACGACCTCTTCAGCGTGCGCTCCGGAGCCTTCGCGGAGCTCGTGCGCGAGCAGCGTGGCGCGGAAGCCGAGCTCACGGAGAAGCGCCGCAACGCGGACCGCCTCAAGGAGCTGGTGGCCCTGCGAGCCGCCCCGGAGAAGGAGCTCCTCGCCGCGCGGACGGAGCTGCGTCAGGCCGAACTCTCCCTGGAAGCCGCCAAGGCGAAGCAGGGCAGCCTCCGCGTGTCCTCCCGAGGCGAGAACCTCTTCTGGGTGACGGCGCCGCGCTCCGGCACGGTGGTGGACCTGGACCTGGTGGCCAGCCAGGAGGTGACGCCGGACCGCGACAAGCCGCTCGTGCGCATCTCCGACCTGGATCAAGTCATGGTCGTCGCGGACCTCCAGGAAGCGGACGCGCTGGACATGTCCCCCGGACAGGACGTCACGGTCACCACGCGAGACGGCATCGTCCGCGCCGGCAAGGTGGACCGCGTCTCCGAAGTGGTGGATCCGCTGCGCCGCACCGTGGAGGTGCGCGTGCGGGTCCCCAACAACGACCGCCGCTTCCGCCCCAACGCCTTCGTGGAGGTGACACCCACCGCGCCAGAGGGCGTCAAGCGCGTGCGGGTCCCGGACAGCGCGGTGGTGACGGACGGAGCGCGCTCGGTGGTCTTCGTCGCCCGTGACTCGAACCGCCTGGAGCGCGTCGCCGTGACGCCGGGCCGCCGCCGCGACGGCGAGGTGGAGCTGCGCGGAGGCCTCGCCTCCGGAGACCGGTTCGTCGCCCGGGGCGCGCTGCTCCTGGAGAACCAGATCGAACTGGCGGACTGAAGCCCCACGACGGAACGAAAGACGCCCATGTTCGAAAAGCTCGTCGACTTCAGTCTGAAGAACCGCGCGGCGGTGGTGTTCCTCACGCTGCTCACCGCCATCTGGGGCTACTTCTGCTTCCGCGACCTCACCGTGGAAGCCTTCCCGGATCCCACCGACACCCAGGTCAACGTCATCACCCTCTACCCGGGCCAGCCGTCGGAAGAGGTGGAGCGCCAGATTGGCCTCCCGCTGGAGCGCGCCCTCAACGGCATCCCGGGCCTGACGCGCCTGCGCAACCTCTCCATGTTCGGCCTGTCGTTCGTGACGCTGAGCTTCAACGACAACACCGACGTGCTCTTCGCCCGGGCCCAGGTGCTGGAGCGCCTGCGTGACGCGGAGCTGCCCGAAGGCCTCACGCCCTCCCTGGGCCCGCTGGCCACGCCCATCGGAGAGATCTACCGCTACACGCTGAAGGGCGCGAAGGGCGACCCGATGAAGCTGCGCACCCTCCAGGACTGGGTGGTGCGGCCGGGCCTCTTGCGAGTGGACGGCGTCGCGGACGTCGTCAGCTACGGAGGCCTCCTCAAGGAGATCCACATCCAGCCAGACCCCGCCCGGCTCGCCGCGTTCGGCCTCACGCTGGACGACGTGGAGGACGCGCTGAAGGACGGCTCGGAGAACGCGAGCGGCGGCGTGCTGGAGCGAGGCTCCGAGCAGTTCGTCATCCGCAGCGAGGGCCTCTTCCGCTCGCTGGAAGACATCCGCGACGTGCGGGTGGCCACGCACGAAGGCACGCCCGTGTTCCTCAAGGACGTGGCGGACGTGAACGAGGGCTGGTCCCCCCGCCAGGGAGTGGTCAGCCGCGACGGCGACGGTGACGTGGTGCAGGGCATCGTGCTGATGCGCCGCGGAGAGAACCCCTCCGTGGTGCTCTCCCGCGTGCGCGACGCGGTGGCCTCGGTGAACGGCCGCCTCCAGGCGGACGACGCACAGATTGATCCGTTCTACGACCGCACGGACCTGGTGAACACGACGTTGCGCACGGTGGGCCACAACCTGCTGGAGGGCGCGCTGCTCGTCACGCTGGTCCTCTTCATCTTCCTGTTGGACCTGCGGGCCGCCATCGTCGTGGGCGTCCTGATCCCCCTCTCGCTGCTGGCGTCGTTCATCTACCTGAAGATGCGGGGCATGTCGGCGAACCTGCTGTCCATGGGCGCGGTGGACTTCGGCGTCATCGTGGACGGAGGCGTGGTCATCATCGAGAGCATCCTGGCGCGCATGTCCGGCCACCAGTACGAGGGTGAAACCCCGCTCGAGCGCATCCAGCGCGCGACGAAGGCGGTGGTGCGCCCCACGGTGTTCTCGCTGCTCATCATCATCGCGGCGTACCTGCCCATCTTCATGTTGCAGCGGGTGGAGGGCCGCATCTTCGCGCCCATGGCGAACACGGTGGTGGCGGCGCTGCTGGGTGCGCTCGTCTTCTCCGTCACGCTCATCCCGGTGCTGGCGTCGTTCGTCTACCGCAAGCCGGTGAAGCACAGGGAGTCACCGGTGCTGCGAGCCGCGGACAAGGCCTACGGGCCCGTGCTGACCTGGAGCCTCAAGCACCCGGGCACCGTGGTCGCGGTGTGCACGGCGGGCCTGCTCTTCGCGGGGGCGCTCGTCCCGCGCATGGGCAGCGAGTTCCTCCCTGCGCTCAACGAAGGCAGCCTCTACCTGACCTTCACCATGCCCTCGAACATCTCCCTGTCGGAGGGCCGCAAGCTGGTGCCGCGAATCGAAGGCCTGCTGCGCCAGGCGCCGCAGGTGGACGGAGTGCTCAGCCAGCTGGGCCGCCCGGAGGACGGCACCGACGCGAAGCTCACCAACAACCTGGAGTTCTTCGTGAAGCTCAAGCCACCCGCCGAGTGGCCCAAGAGCACGCCGAAGCTGGACGACGTGCTGGAGGTCCTCCAGCGCTCCGTGTCGGAGGTGCCGGGCATGGAGGTGAGCTTCAGCCAGCCCATCGGCGACAACGTGAACGAGAGCATCAGCGGCCAGCAGGGCCAGCTCGCGGTGAAGCTCTTCGGAGACGACCTCCAGGTGCTCCAGGAGTATTCACAGAAGGTGAAGCGCACGCTGTCGAAGGTGGACGGCGTCGCGGACCTGGGCATCGTGAAGAGCGGTGAAGTGCCCAGCATCCAGGTGACGCCGGACCGCGTGGCGCTGGCCCGCCACGGCATGTCGCTGGGCGACTTCCAGCACGTCTTCCAGACGGCGGTGGGCGGCCGGCCGCTCAGCGAGTTCTGGGAGGGCGAGCGCCGCTTCGACGTGGTGATGCGCCTGCCCATGTCCAGCCGCGACGACGTGGAGAAGATCTCCCGCCTGCGGGTGCCCGTGGAGGGCGGCGTGCTGGTGCCGCTGAGCGAGCTGGCCCAGGTGAAGACGGGCTTCGGCCGGGCCTCCATCAACCGCGAGAACGGCCGGCGCTACATCGGCGTGCGCATGAACGTGCGAGGCCGGGACCTGGGCTCGTTCGTGAAGGACGCGCAGGCGCTGGTGGAGAAGGAAGCCGCGCCCCCCGCGGGAATCAGCGTCGAATGGGGCGGCGAGTTCGAGAGCAAGGAGCGCGCGATGGACCGGCTCCTCACCGTGCTGCCGGTGGCGCTGGTGCTCACGCTGCTCTTGCTCTTCAAGGCGTTCAACTCCTTCGGCCGCGCGGTGGTGACGCTGCTCAACGTGCCCTTCGCGCTGATGGGAGGCGTGTTCGGCCTGTACTGGGCGGGCATGCCGCTGAGCGTGGCGGCGGCGGTGGGCTTCATCGCGCTCATCGGACAGGCGGCGCTCAACGGAGTGCTGGTGATGAGCGCCATCGCGGAGCGGAGGGAAGCCGGAGAGTCGCTGGACGACGCCATCCTCCACGGAAGCCGTGAACGTCTGCGCCCGGTGCTGATGACCGCCGCGCTGGCGGCCCTGGGTCTGGTGCCGGCGTGCCTGAGCAACGGCATCGGCTCGGAGATGCAGAAGCCCCTGGCCATCGTCATCGTGTCCGGAACCATCTCCGCGTGCGCGCTGACGCTGGTGCTCCTGCCGGTGCTCTTCCGCATCTTCGCCCGCTTCACGGAGCAGGTCGTGGACCGGATGCCCGCGCAACTGTTGCGCGTGGTGCCCGGAGCGAAGAGTCTCCGCAAGGCAGGCTGATGGAAGTTCACGGAGCCCCATGACGACCTGGATGCGTGGAGTCTGCGAAGCCAACGGCATCAACCTCCACTACCTCCGGACCGGAGGTGACAAACCTCCGGTCGTCCTGCTCCATGGCTTGATGGGAAGCGGAGCCTGCTGGACGCCCGTGGCGCGCGTGCTCGAAGGTGAATTCGACGTCGTCATGCCCGACGCCCGGGGGCACGGCGATTCGAGCACGCCGCCCCACGGCTACCGGTACGACGACCACGCGAACGACGTCGTGGGCCTCATCCAGGGCCTGAAGCTCTCGCGTCCGGTCGTGATGGGGCACTCGATGGGCGGCATGACCGCGGCCGTGGTGGCGAGTCGAGGGACGGACCTCCGCGGCGTCATCCTGGTGGACCCGACGTTCTTGAGCCCCGAGCGCCAACGCGAGGTGCACGCCAGCGACGTCGCCGAGCAACACCGCCAGGCGCTCGGCCTGAGCAAATCCGACCTCGTGGCACAGGCCATCGCCCGGCAGCCGCACCGCGCGCCCGAGCTCATCGAGCTCCTCGCCGAGGCGAGACTGAAGACCCACCTGGAGGCCTTCGACGTCCTCACGCCGCCCAACCCCGACTATCGCGACGTGGTGAGCGCGATGGACGTCCCCAGCCTCCTCGTCATCGGGGACCGCGGCCCCGTCGTCACGTTCGAGATGGCAACGGAGCTGCGGAGCCTCAACCCACGCGTGCGACTCGAAGTGATCCAGGAAGCCGGCCACGGCCTCCCGTATGACCAACCCGAGCGCCTGGCGGAGAGGGTCGCGTCGTTCCTGCGTGAGCTGGCCTGAGGCTACCTTCGCGGCTCGTACCGCAGGACCACCGCCCCCGAGGCGAGCTCCTGCCGGCCCACGAGCTTCAGGTCGACGTACTTCGACAGCCCCGCGAACAACGTCGGCCCGTGGCCCGCCAGCCGGGGATGCACCACGAACTCGTACTCGTCGATCAACCCGAGCTCCGCCAGCGCCAGCGGGAGCTTCACGCCGCCCACGTACAGGCCCTTCCCCGGCTGATTCTTGAGCTGCTGAACCGCCTGCCCCAGGTCCCCGCGCACGAGCTCCGCGTTCCAATCGACCCGGTCCAGGGTGCTCGACACGACGTACTTCTTCGCCGCATTGATCGTCTGGACGAAGGGGTCCATCAAATCAGGTCCCTCTTTCGCCCCTGCCCGCGGCCGGAACGCGCCCTCCATCATTTCGTAGGTGACCCGGCCAAAGAGGAGGGCATCGGCACGAGCGAGGGTCTCGGCCGCGTGACGATGCAAGCCCTCGTCCGCGGGAGCCGCACGATGATCACAGCACCCGTCCAACGTGATGTTGATGGAATACCGAAGAGGTCGCATTCCATGAGCGTACCGTCGGCCCACGCCCATCGTCACTCACCCGGCGATGAAGTCCTTCAAGTCATCGGGAAGCGGCGAAGCGAAGGTGACGGTCTCCCCGGTACCCGGGTGCGGGAACGAGATGCGCTCCGCATGAAGCGCATGGCGCGGCAACCGCAGCCGGGCCCACGCCTCCGGCTCCAGTGAGTGCTTGCTGAACCGGTCGAAGTACCCCGGATCCGGCCCGTACATCTTGTCGCCCACCAGAGGAAATCCCGCCTCGCGCAGGTGGACGCGAATCTGATGCTGCCGCCCCGTCTCCGGAAAGCAGCGCAGCAGCGCGAACGGCTCGCCGCCATGCGTGAAGCGCTGAAGCACCTGGAAGCGCGTGCGGCTGGGCTTGCCCACCACCGGGTCGATTCTCACGGCGATGCGGATCAGGTCCGTCCCCTCCGCGATGGGCGCGTCCACGACGAAGGTGTCCGCGGTGGGCTGACCCTCGCACAGCGCCAGGTACTCCTTGTGCACGTCGCGCGACAGGAACAGCCCGCCCAGCACGCGGCAGGACTCGGTGGTGCGGCCACAGACGACCAGGCCGCTCGTCTCGCGGTCCAGCCGGTGCGCGGGCTCCGCGAAGCGCTCACCGAAGCGCTCGCGCAGCAGCGTCACCAGCGTGCCCTTGTGGTAGCGCGCGGTGGGGTGGATGGGCAGCCCCGCCGGCTTGTCCAACACCAGCAGCCAGTCATCGGAGAAGACGACAGGCAATTCCGTGGGCGTCACGGGCTCCTGGCTCGCGGGGCGGCGGATGCGGAAGGTGAGCCCCGGGTACACGGGCGTGGAGGGCTTGAGCCTGTACTCGTCGCACAGGACGCCGCGCAGGATGATGCCCCGCACGCGCTCCAGGTCCATGCGGCGGATCTTCTCGCAGAGGTACCGGTCCAGCCGCCACCCCGCGTAGTTCGGCTCCACGACGAACGGGATGTCCACGTAGCCGTCGGGCACGGCCGGAGCGCTCTCGGAGTCTTCACGCATGGCGGACCCGACGCTCTACCACGCTTTGAAACACGAAGGCCGCCCGGCCCCCGCGTGACGAAGACGCGAGCACCCGGCGGCCTGATTGCTCCACGAAAGCGCGTCAGCTCACCCGAAGGCGCGCTTCGTCTCCACGCCCAGGAAGCGCGCGTACAGGTCCGCGATGCGCTCGCCCGTGCGGCCGTCCCACAGCTCCGGCACGCGGCCCTTCTTGAAGTCGCCGGACAGCACGCGGTTCGCGGCCTCGCGGATGCGCGCGGGGTCGGTGCCCACCACCTCGTTGGAGCCGACCTCCACCGTGATGGGGCGCTCGGTCTGCTCGCGCATGGTGAGGCACGGCACGTTCAGCGCCGTGGTCTCCTCCTGCAGGCCGCCCGAGTCCGTCATCACCAGCTTCGCCTGCGACGTGACGGACAGGAACTCCAGGTAGCCCATGGGGTCCACCAGCTTGAGCCCCGGCGTCTGCTCCAGCTTGGAAGCCAGGCCCTGCTCGGCGATCATCTTGCGCGTGCGCGGGTGCACCGGGAACACGACGGGCAGCTGCTTCGCCACGTCCATCAGCACGCCCAGCAGGCCCGCCAGCAGCTTCGGGTTGTCCACGTTGGACGGCCGGTGCAGCGTCGCCACCACGTAGCCCTTGGGCGTCAGGCCCAGGTTCTTCAGCGTGGGCAGCTGGTCGGCCTTCTCCTTGGACGACAGGAGCGAGTCGATCATCACGTTGCCCACCAGGTGGATGTGCTTCGGGTCGATGCCCTCCTTCAAGAGGTTCGCGTCCGCGTCGCGCGACGGCGTGAGCAGCAGGTCGGAGAGCCGGTCCGTGACGACGCGGTTGATCTCCTCCGGCTGGTGCCGCTCGAAGCTGCGCAGGCCCGCTTCCACGTGGGACAGCGGAATCGCCAGCTTGGACGTGACGAGCGCCGCGGCGATGGTGCTGTTCACGTCGCCCACCACGGAGACCAGGTCCGGCTTCTCCTGGAGGAAGACCCGCTCCATCTCCACCATCATCTTCGCCGTCTGCTCGGCATGGCTGCCGGAGCCGATGCCCAGGTGGATTTCAGGCGGAGGCAGGCCCAGGTCCGCGAAGAAGACGTCGCTCATCTTCGCGTCGTAGTGCTGGCCGGTGTGGATGACGAGCTGCCGCAGGGACGTACGCGCGGAGATGGCCCGGTGAATGGGTGCCACCTTCATGAAATTGGGACGCGCGCCAACGATGTGGATGACCTTCTTCATGTCGCCCCGGAAGCTAGGCATGGCGCCAGTTCTGGCCAGTGGTGGGAGCCAATCAGCCCCTCCCCAAGCGCGGCGGGACGTCCTGAATCTGATAGATGCCGCCCCATGCCCGCCTCCCGCACCGTGGCCGTCATCCCCGCCCGCCATGCCAGCACCCGCTTCCCTGGCAAGCCGCTCGCCCTCATCGCCGGCCGTCCGATGATCGAACACGTCTGGCGCCGCTGTCAGGAAGCCAGCGCCTTCGACGAGGTGTGGGTGGCCACGGACGACACGCGGATCCGCGACGTCGTGGAGGGCTTCGGCGGCAAGGCGGTGATGACCAGCCCCGCCTGCCCCACCGGCACGGACCGCATCGCGGAGGTCGCTCGCGCCCGTCCGGACGTGGAGGTGTGGGTGAACGTGCAGGGGGATGAGCCGCTCGTGGACCCCGCCGCCCTCAAGGTGCTCGCGGACCTCTTCCAGGACGAAGGCGTGCACATGGGCACGCTGGTGCGTCCCCTGGAGCCGGAGGAGGTGGACAACCCCAACGTGGTGAAGGCCGTGCTCGCCCTCAACGGCGACGCGCTCTACTTCAGCCGAGCCGCGGTGCCGCACGCCCGCGACCCAGGCACACCCGTGCGCCGCCAGGCCCACCTGGGCCTCTACGGCTACCGGCGCGACACGCTGCTCCAGCTCGCCTCCTTCAGCCCCACCCCGCTGGAGGAGACGGAGAAGCTGGAGCAACTGCGCGCCCTGGAGAACGGCCTGCGCATCCGCTGCGCCAGCGTGAACTGGCGCACCGTGGCGGTGGACGTGCCGGAGGACGTGGCCCGCGTGGAGGCCGTGATGCGCGAGCGCGGTTGATACACACCCGCGCTCACGCGCTCAGATGACCGGCAGCTCGTCCGGCTCGTTGCCCTTCGGGAACGCCGCGTCGATGCGCTGGAGCTCCTCCTGCGTGAGCTTCAGCGAGGCCGCGCTCGCGTTGTCCCGCACGTGCGCCGCGTTGCTCGCCTTGGGGATGGCGAACACGGACGGCCGGCGCACCAGGAACTGGAGCGCCACCTGGAAGGGCGTCACGCCATGCGCCTTCGCGATGGACGCCAGCACCTTGCCGCCCGCGCTGGTGGGTAACGGGAACTGCCCGTTGCCGAAGGGGCTGTAGGCCACCACCGCCACGCCCTGCGCCTCACACCACGGGATGACCGCGTGCTCGATGGCGCGCTCCTCCAGGTGATACAGCACCTGGTTGCACGCGATGCGCCCCTTGCCCGCGAGCGCCAGCACCTCCTCCAGGTCCTCCACCCCGAAGTTGCTCACCCCCCAGGAGCGGATCTTCCCGGCCGCCACCAGCTCCTCGAAGGCCTCCACCGTGCCCTCCAGCGGGTGTGAGCCGGGCCAGTGCAAGAGGTAGCAGTCCAGGTGGTCCGTGCGCAGGCGCTTCAGGCTGCGCTCGCAGGCGGCCACCGCGCCCCTCCGCGTCGCGTTGGACGGCATCACCTTGGAGACGAGGTACACCTCCTCGCGCCGGCCCTCGATGGCCTTCGACACCAGCTCCTCCTCCACCCGCCCCTGCCCGTAGAGCTCCGCGGTGTCCAGGTGCGTGAGCCCCAGGTCCAGCCCGGCGCGCAGGGCTCGGACGGCTGCTTCCGCGTCGTCGTCCTCCATCTGCCAGGTGCCCTGTCCGATGACGGGCACCGCCACTCCGGTGTTGCCAAAGACGCGCTTCTCCATTGGCCCCTCCTCCCGTGGAACGGGTCCTGGAATACCACCCAGGCCTCCCGCCTGCATCCCGGCCCTGCGGACGCTGTCCGGGCTGCACGTCCCCCGACAGTCCGGTAGGCTCCAGCGGTGCCTCCCTCCGTTACCGCTCCGACACCGCACCTCTCCTCCGGGGTCACCGCGCGCCGCCTGCTGGCGCTCGCCCGCCCTGAGCTGGGCACGCTGCTCGTCGCCACCGTCTTCCTGTTCATCAGCAGCGGCGCCAGCCTGGTCTACCCCCAGGGCGTCCGCATCCTCATCGACGAGGCGCTCAACGCGAAGAACCGCGGCCTCATCGACAAGGCCGCGCTCGTCATGCTGGCCGTCTTCCTGGTCCAGGGCGTGGCCACCGCCGTGCGCTTCTACCTCTTCACCAACGCCGGCGAGCGCGTGGTCATGCGCCTGCGCCAGGACTTCTTCCGGCGCCTGATGGACCAGGAGGTGGCCTTCTTCGACACGCGCCGCACCGGAGAGCTCACCAGCCGGCTCGCCTCCGACACCACCGTGCTCCAGAACACGGTGAGCGCGAACATCTCCCAGGGGCTGCGCAACGCCGTGCAGACCCTGGGCGGCATCGTGCTGCTCTTCTACACCTCGCCCTCGCTCACCTTCCTCATGCTCGCCATCGTGCCCGTGGTGGCCGTGGGCGGCATGGTCTACGGCCGGCGCGTGCGCGGGCTGTCGCGCAACGTGCAGGACGCGCTCGCCAAGGCCAGCGAGGTCGCCGAGGAGAGCCTGTCCGGCATGCGCACCGTGCGCTCCTTCGCGGCGGAACCGTCGGAGGTGGCGCGCTACGGCAACGCCGTGAAGAACGCCTACGAGGTCGCCCGCAACCGCGCGCGCCAGTCCGCCGCCTTCATGGGGGGCGCCTCCAGCGCGGGCTACATCGCCGCGGTGGTGGTGTTCTGGTACGGCGGCCGGCTGGTGGTGGACGGCGAGCTCTCCGTGGGCGCCCTCACCTCGTTCCTCATCTACACGATGCTCGTGGCCGTCTCCCTGGGCTCCCTGGCGGACCTCTGGGCGGACTTCATGCGCGCCTCCGGCGCCGCCGAGCGCGTCTTCGAGCTGATGGACCGCGCGCCCGCCATCCCCGCCAACGAAGGCGAGCGCCCCGACACCGTCGAGGGCCGCGTGGAGCTGCGCGGCGTGCACTTCGCCTACCCCACGCGCCCGGACGTGGCGGTGCTCCAGGGCATCGACCTCACCGTCAACGCGGGCGAGGTCGTCGCCGTGGTGGGCTCCTCCGGCGCCGGCAAGTCCACCCTCGCCGCCCTCCTGTCGCGCTTCTATGATCCGCTCCAGGGAGAGCTGCGCCTGGACGGCCGCCCCCTGAAGTCCCTGGACCCCAGCTGGCTGCGGCGCCACGTGGGCATGGTCGCCCAGGAGCCCCTGCTCTTCTCCTGCTCCATCGCGGACAACATCCGCTACGGCCGCCCGGACGCCACCGACGCGCAGGTGGAGGCCGCCGCGAAGGCCGCGAACGCGCACGACTTCATCCAGCGCTTCCCGGACGGCTACCGCACGGAGGTGGGCGAGCGCGGCGTGCAGCTGTCCGGAGGCCAGAAGCAGCGCGTGGCCATCGCGCGGGCCGTGCTCAAGGACCCGCGCATCCTCATCCTGGATGAAGCCACCTCCGCCCTGGATTCGGAGAGCGAGCACCTGGTGAAGGACGCCCTGGACCGGCTGATGCAGGGCCGCACCACGCTCATCATCGCCCACCGCCTGTCCACCGTGGCCAACGCCCAGCGCGTGCTGGTGATGGAGCACGGCCGCGTGGTGCAGAGCGGCACCCACTCCACCCTCATGACGCAGGACGGCCTGTACCGCCGCCTCGTGGAGCGCCAGGTCGTCGCAGCCTGAACGCTCGTTCCCCGGACGGGCTCCTCCCACCTCCCGCTCTTCATGGCGGGAAATGGGGGCGCGCATTATCTCTGCTGCCGCAAGAAAGGAGGTGATGCCTTGAACGACAGCAAGATCAAGGCGTCCACCTCCGTCGCGGTGGCCTGCTAACGCGGGTTGTCCCCGGCGGAAGTGACGCCTGCGGTAACGAGTCGCCCCCGCCTTTGCCGGCGGGGGCGACTTTTTTCGTCCCCCTCCCTACCGGGAATGTCCTGTCCACCCACCGGTTCGTGGCCGCCGGGGGGAAGTGCCATCCACGACCGTCGGGGTCGCCTGCCGGAGAACTTCCGTGTCCATCACGCCGTGTCCCATCCCGCTGCCCTCCGCCCTCCGTGACGAGGAGACGGTTGATGACCAGCGCAACCTTTTTTGTCCCAACTACGACGCCTGCCTGCACCAGGTGGTGAAGAAAGGCTGGGAAGGCTGGAGTTGCCGGGGGTGCGACCTGCGCCACTTCCGCGTCGGCCAGCCCACCGCCCAGCAGTTCGCCGTGGCCCGGCCGGGCGGATGGGACGCGCAGTGAAGGGCTGAGCTCGCGGGTCGGGGCCAGCCGGCCGTCCGTGCGTCAGAGAATATTTGACGCACCCTGGCCCTCTTGGCAGGAAGGGACATGCGCTCCAAGAAAACCAAGTTCATCTTCGTGACGGGCGGCGTGGTCAGCTCGCTGGGGAAGGGACTGGCCTCCGCATCCATTGGCGCCCTCCTAGAGAACCGCGGGCTGGACATCACGCTCATCAAGCTGGATCCCTACATCAACGTGGATCCGGGCACGATGAGCCCCTTCCAGCACGGCGAGGTCTTCGTCACCGAGGACGGTGGCGAGACCGACATGGACCTGGGCCACTACGAGCGGTTCACCCACGCCCGGATGAGCCGCCTCAACAACTTCACCTCCGGCCGCATCTACAACGCGGTCATCACCAAGGAGCGCCGTGGCGAGTACCTGGGCAAGACCGTCCAGGTGATTCCGCACATCACGGATGAGATCAAGGCCAGCATCCGCCAGGCCTCCCAGGACGTGGACGTCGTCATCGTGGAGGTCGGCGGGACGGTGGGTGACATCGAGTCCCTGCCCTTCCTCGAGGCCATCCGCCAGATGCGCTACGACGTGGGCAGCCAGAACGCCGTCTACATCCACCTGACGCTGCTGCCGTACATCGGCGCCGCCGGTGAGGTGAAGACCAAGCCCACGCAGCACTCGGTGATGAAGCTGCGCGAGATCGGCATCCAGCCGGACTTCCTCCTGTGCCGCACGGACCGGGAGATTTCGCGCGAGCTGAAGGACAAGATCGCCATGTTCTGCAACGTGGACAACGGCAACGTGTTCACGTCCCCGGACGTGCGCAGCATCTACGAGCTGCCCCTGGAGCTGCACCGCCAGGGCCTGGATGAGCGGCTGGCGGAGGTGCTCAACATCTGGAGCCGCGCGCCCCACCTGGAGAAGTGGGAGACCATCGTCCGGAAGATCTACGAGCCCGCGCGCGGTGAAGTGACCGTCGCCATCGTGGGCAAGTACGTGAACCTCACGGAGAGCTACAAGAGCCTCAACGAGTCCCTGCTCCACGGCGGCATCGCCAACGACGTGCGCGTGAAGCTGCGCTTCGTGGACAGCCAGGACGTGGAGGCGCAGGGCACGGAGAAGATGCTCGCGGGCGTGGACGCGGTGCTCGTGCCCGGCGGCTTCGGCGTGCGCGGCACCGAAGGGAAGATCGCCGCGGTCCGCTACGCGCGTGAGAACAAGATCCCCTTCTTCGGCATCTGCCTGGGCCTGCAGATGGCCGTGGTGGAGTTCAGCCGCACCGTGCTGGGCCTGAAGGGCGCCAACAGCCTGGAGTTCGATGAGCACACCGCGCACCCCGTGGTGACGCTCATGGAGAGCCAGGTGAAGGTGCAGGACAAGGGCGGCACCATGCGCCTGGGCAGCTACGCGTGCGCGCTCAAGCCCGGCAGCGTCGCGCACAAGCTCTACGCCCAGGAGTCCATCCAGGAGCGCCACCGCCACCGCTACGAGGTCAACAACGCCTACCGCGGCCGGCTCCAGGAGGCCGGGCTCGTCATCTCCGGCCACAACCCGGAGCTGAACCTGGTGGAGATGATTGAACTCGCGGACCACCCGTACTTCGTGGGCTGCCAGTTCCACCCCGAGTTCAAGAGCAAGCCCTTCGCCCCCCACCCCCTGTTCTCCGGCTTCATCGGCGCGGCGCTCGCCCAGCGCGACGCCCACCGGACGCAGGGCCCCGCCGCCACCCCGGTGCGCTCATGAGCAACACCCCCTCCATCGAGCTGTGCGGCCACAAGGTCGGCCCCGGCCAGCGCCTCTTCGTCATCGCCGGCCCGGACAGCATCGAGTCCGAGGAGATGGCCCTGCGCCACGCCCACCTGCTCAAGGGCATCACCTCCCGGCTGGGCGTTCCGTATGCCTTCAAATGTTCCTATGACAAAGCCAACCGGACCAGCGGGAAGTCCTTCCGCGGTCCGGGTTTGAAGGAAGGTCTGAGAATCCTGGACCGTGTCCGCCGGGAGGTGGGGGTGCCCGTTCTCACGGACGTCCATGAAACCAGCCACGTCGGGCCTGCCGCTGAAGTCGTGGATATCATCCAGATACCGGCCTTCCTCTGCCGGCAGACGGACCTCGTGGAGGCGGTGGCCCGCTCGGGCAAGGGGGTGAACTTGAAGAAGGGACAGTTCGTCGCCCCCAAGGACATCGTCCACTCGGCGAGGAAGGCCGCGGAAGCGGGCAACCCCAACGTGCTCGTCACCGAGCGCGGCTCCTCCTTCGGCTACAACAACCTCGTCGTGGACATGCGCGGCTTCGCCCAGATGCGCGAGGCCGGCCTCGTGGTCTGCATGGACGCGACCCACGCCGTCCAGCTCCCCAGCTCCAGCGACGGAAAGACAGGCGGCGAGCGCCGGTTCGTCTCACTGCTCGCCCGCAGCGCCGCCGCCGCCGGGATTGACGCTTTATTCACAGAAGTCCACGAAGACCCCGACCGTGCCCTGTGTGACGGTCCGTGCTCGCTCAATCCACAGATGTTCGAGGACGTGGTACGAGATGTGCTCAGCATCCGCCGCGCGCTGGGTCACGAAGCCAGTTGATGCATGCGAAAGGTGAGGAGGCCATGCCGACGGAAGCGCCTTCCAAGCCGGGCAAGGAAGAGCTGACGTCCCGTGCGTCGCGCGTGCGCCTGCTCGTGTTCGACGTGGATGGCGTCCTCACCGACGGCGGGCTGTATTACGGCGACAACGGCGAGGTGATGAAGCGCTTCAACGTGAAGGACGGCCATGCGCTCGTCATGGCCCGGCTGGTGGGCCTGCCCGCCGCCATCCTGACCGCGCGCTCGTCCCGCATCGTCGAAGCGCGAGGCCGAGAATTGGGCCTCGCCGCCATCTTCCAGGGGCGCAAGGAGAAGGGTCCCGCCTTCCTTGAATTGCTCGCCCAACTCCAGATACCCGCGAATCAGTGCGCGTATATGGGAGACGACCTCAACGACCTGGACCCCATGTCACTCTCAGGGCTTTCCGCCTGTCCGGCGGATGCCGTTCCAGAGGTGCGCCAGGAAGCGGACTTCGTTACGACGAACGTGGGCGGTCACGGAGCCGCCCGTGAGCTTGTGGAGCTGTGCCTCCGTGCCAGTGGCCGTTGGGAAGACGCCGTGGGTCTGATGAGAAGCACAGATAAACGCAGCACGTCGTAGGGTGGGTTGATCAAACCCCGCATTCAAGGTAGGTGTTTATTTCCATGGCTAGTGGAACGATGCAGTCCGAGGGGAGTACGGCGATGACGGACCAGCTCTACACGACGCACGACATCAGTCGGTTGCTTCAGGTGGACCCGTCGACGGTGAGCAAGTGGATTGACCGCGGCATCCTGATGGCCTTCCGGACTCCGGGCGGTCACCGCCGGGTGCGTTCGACGGACCTGCGCACCTTCCTGGTCACCCACCAGATGCCCGTGCCCGAGGAGCTGGGCAGCAGCACGGTGCGCCTGCTGGTCGTGGACGACGAGCGCCCGGTGCTGGACGCCATCAAGCGCGCGTTCAAGCCGCACGCGAACCAGGTGGAGCTCCAGACCACCACGAGCGGCGTGGAGGCGCTGCTGCTGGTGTCGGAGCAGAAGCCGCACGGGATGATCATCGACCTCAACATGCCGGACATCGACGGCATCGAGGTCTGCAAGCGCATCCGCGCGCGCAAGCAGATGGAAGGCGTGCGCCTCATCACCATGACGAGCAATCACACGCCCGACGTCGTGGAGCAGTCCAAGCAGGCCGGCGCGGTGGCGTGCCTGGCCAAGCCGCTGGACGTCACGCAGGTGATGGAGCTGTTCCGGGTGCCGCTGGCGCTCAACACCAGCGCTGCTCGCAAGTGATGGGACGGGGGCTTCCGCCGGCCACCGCGGAAGCCCTCGGGTCGCAAGGATGCTTGCGGGAGTCGCCGCGCCTCGCCGCAGCGAGGGCAGCGGCCTCCCTGATGGGGTGTGGATGCACGTGCATCAACCCTGGACCTTCACCTCGACGACGCGGGGCTTGGTCTCCTCGCGACGCGGCAGGGTGAGGGTGAGCACGCCATTGTCGTAGCGGGCCTCCACGCGGGTCGCGTCCACCGTCTCCGGCAGGCGGAACTGGCGCGCGTACACCCCCGAGGCGCGCTCCTGGCGCCGCAGGGTGCTGCTCTCCGGAACGGTCTCGGCCTTGCGCTCGGAGCGCACGGTCAGCACACCGTCCTCCACCTTCACCTGGATGGCCTTGGCGTCATGGCCCGGCAGGTCCACGCGCAGCGTGATCCCGGACTCGGCCTCCAGGATGTCCGCCGCGGGCGTGACGGTGCGCTCGGCGTCGTTGCGGGCGCCCGGCGAGGCCAGCTCGCGGAAGAGGAAGTCGAAGTCGCGCAGCAGCGGGTGGGTGACAGCGGCGTTGTTGAAGGGATGGCGGGCGTTCAGCATGGTCGTCTCCTGTTCGTGACGTCCCTGGGGACGCACGTCGTGCGGGTTCACGGTCGTTGTTGAAGTGGGTGGCCGGGTTCCTGTTTCCAGGAGCGCCCGGCAGCGCCTCACAAGACTCAAGAGAACCATGCTTCGGGACGTGTCAAGCAACGCCCCCGCACGCCCTGGAGCCCCCGCGAAAGGCCTTCGTGCCTGCCCGCCTGCCCTCCTGGCGGGGGGGGCCAGGCTCAGTCGTCGTCGCGGCCCAGGGTGACGGCGGCGCCGTCCTCGTCCCGGGTGACGCGCACCTGCCAGGGGCGGCAGCAGACGGGGCAGTCCTCCACGTAGGACTCGGAGGAGGCGCCCAGCGAGTCCACGTCGACTTCGACCTCTTCACCGCAGTACGGGCACATCTGGGTGGCGGCGTCCGCGAATGGCTGCATGGTCCAAGCCTCCTTGCCCTCAAGGCATGTTTGGTGACGTGGACTGAGCGTCCGCGCCATCAGACGCTAGAATCCCCACCCCATGGCTCCCCCTTCCCGGAATCGCATCGCGGACATCCTCATCAAGGCGCGCGTCATCGACGAGCTGCAGCTGCGCAGCGCGCTCGCGTCGCTGGACCAGTGGGGCGGACGCGTGTCGCGCGTCGTCTCGGACCTGGGGCTTGCGTCCGAGGAGACCATCACCCAGGCCATCTGCCAGGGGCTGGGAATGCCGCGCGTGCAGCTGGGCAACCTGACGAAGGACGCGGCGGCGCTCGCGCGCGTGGACGTGGGGCTCGCCGAGCAGAAGGGCATCTTCCCCGTGCAGCTCAAGGACAACGGGAAGACGCTGGTGCTGGCGATGTCCGACCCCACGGACCTGGCCACGTTGGACCAGGTCGCGGCGCGCAGCCGCGCCCGCGTGGTCCCCATGGTGGCGGGCGACCGTGAAATCGAGCACGCCATCCTGCGCCACTACCGCGGCCAGGAGCCGGTGGAGAAGAAGCGCTTCAAGCCCGACACGAACAAGCAGCAGGACGCGGGCGAGCTGCAGGACGAGGAGGAGTTCAAGGTCGTGGACATGAGCGGCAAGACGGTCGTGAAGCGCATCAGCGACATCGTCGACCCGAACGCCGCGCCGCCCCCCGCGGCCCCTGCGC
>NZ_RAWC01000194.1:0-17484 GCF_003611685.1 Corallococcus sp. CA049B
GGCAAGCTTCCCCCACCGAGCCGACTCCCCGCCGCGCGGTGGCCAGGCGGCCTGTCCGCCGCCCCCTTCGCGGAGCGGGAACACGAACGGGAACACTCGGTGTGCCCCCCGGTGCCTGACGACCTCCGCCCACGTTGACCCGCCGCATCCAAGCGGCGACCATCTTGCGCCGGGGGATTTGGACGGGAGTGGGCTGTATGGAGAAGTATTTCAATGTCCGTGGACTCAAGGTGCGCAGCCGCCGCACATGCCACCTGTCCATCCGGTACACGGCGGGTGAATCGTCACGTGCCGAAAGTTTTTCCGCTTCACGCGCGATAGATGCCCTCCCGTGGGTTGCAGGGTCGCCTCGGCATGGAAACCTGATCCCCCCATGGGCACCGACGACCTCCTCGCGCACACAGTCCTGTCCGAATCGGGTGACGCCGTGACCGACGGTGGCGGAGCGCCAGTCATGATGTCGCCGGCCGGACAGGAGGCCCAGGAAGGCGCGGTGCTGGGCAACTACCAGCTGGAGAAGCTGCTGGGTGAAGGGTCCATGGGCCGCGTGTTCCAGGCGCGGCACGTGCGGCTGGGGCGCCAGGTGGCGCTCAAGGTGCTCAAGCCGGAGCACGCGCGGGACAGCTCGTTCGTGCAGCGCTTCTTCCAGGAGGCGCGCACCGTCAATCAGATCAACCACGAGCACATCGTGGAGGTCTTCGACTTCGTGGACGAGTCGCCCGACGGGCACGTCTACTGCGTGATGGAGCTCTTGCGCGGGCAGAGCCTGGCGGCGCTCCTGAAGGAGGAGGGGCTGACGCTGGAGCGCGTGCAGCGCATGGGCGTGCAGGTGTGCGCGGCGCTGGGCGCGGCCCACCAGGTGGGCGTGGTCCACCGGGACATCAAGCCGGACAACCTCTTCATCACGCAGCGCTCCGGGCAGCAGGACTTCGTGAAGGTGTTGGACTTCGGCGTGGCGAAGCTCATCACCACGCAGACGGGCGTGAGCCTCACCGGCACGCTGGACGGGACCATCATCGGCACGCCGGCGTACATGGCGCCGGAGCAGGCCGCGGGCCTGCCGGTGGACGCGCGCGCGGACATCTACGCGGTGGGCAACATCCTCTACGAGATGCTCTCCGGCCACCCGCCCTTCCAGGCGCCGGCCTTCGGGCAGCTGGTGGTGCAGATCATCACCCAGCCGCCGCCGCCGCTGCCGTCGCACCTGCCTTCGGGCGAGCGCGTGCCGCTGGAGCTGGCGCAGCTGGTGATGCGCTGCCTGGCGAAGGAGCCGGAAGGACGGCCCCAGCAACTGGCGGAGGTCACCACCGCGCTGCTCCTGATGCCCACCGCGCCGGCCCCGGAGCCGCGTACGGACGCGCTGGTGGCGGAGGAGGCGGAGCGGCCCACCCTGCGCATGCGGGTGCCGGGCCTGCTGCGCTCGCGGCGGCTCCAGGTGTCCGTGGGGCTGGCGGCGCTCGCGCTGGTGTCCGGCATCACCACGTGGAAGGGGCTGCACTCGATGCGCGCCTCCCATGCCGAACAGGCTCCGGTGGTGGCGTCCGCCACGGAGGCGGCCGCGCGGGGGACCCCCGCGGCGGGCGCGGCGGACGCGGTGACGCTCACGGTGAACTCGTCGCCGCCGGGCGCGAAGGTGGTGCGCGTGGACACCGGCGAGGAGCTGGGCGTCACGCCGCTGACGAAGGCGCTGAGCCGGCAGGCCGTGCCGCCGCAGCTGCGCGTGGAGCTCGCGGGCTACGTTCCGCTGGAGCGGGCGGTGGAGCTCAAGCAGGATGCCGCCGCCGCGGAGCTGTCCGTGCCGCTGGTGAAGGCGAGCGCGGGGCCGCGCCGCGCCCCCGCGCGTGCGCCGGGCCGCAAGGGAGGAAGCAGGGATGCGGTCATTGATCCGTTCGCGTCGCAGTGAGCCCAAGGCCCTGAGCCTGGCGCTCGCGCTCGCGCTGGGGACGCCGTTCCCGGCGGTGGCGGCGGAGGCGACGGCCACCGCCGTGGACGACCAGGCGCGCGAGAAGTTCTCCGAGGGCAACCTGGCGTACGACCTGGGCGAGTTCGACCGGGCGCTCAAGGCCTTCAGCGAGGCGTACCGCCTCAAGCCGCTGCCCGCGTTCCTCTTCAACATCGCGCAGTGCCACCGGCAGCTGAACAACCCGTCGCGCGCGTCCTTCTTCTACCGGCGCTACCTGTCGCTGTCGCAGGGGGAGCCGGCCAACGCGGACGTGGTGCGCGAGCTCATCGCGGAGATGGACACCCAGGCGCGCGTCCAGGAGGAGCAGCGCCGGGAGCGCGAGCGCTTCGCCAGGGACCGCGAGCTCCAGAAGGCGCGGGAGCAGGCCGCGCTGGCGGAGGCGCGCGCCAACGAGGCGAGGCTCGCCGCGAATCCGTCCGCCGCGCCGGAGAAGAACGGGGCCTCGCAGGCCCTGGCCATGCAGGTGCCGGACGCGTCCGTTAAGACGGAGGCGGGCGCCGCCAAGCCGTGGACGCGCCGCTGGTACGTCTGGGCGGGGGCGGGCGCGGTGGCGCTGCTCGCGGGCGGAGCGGTGTGGGTCGCCACGGCGCCGAATCCCCGGGACACGACGCTCGGCACCGTGGGGCGGTAGGCGGCTACCCGAAGCCTCCAGGCCGTTCGCGACATGCGCGGCGGGCGACGCGGTTCGCGCGTGCCTCGGCGCGGTGACGCGGTTCGCGCAGCTCTGCGCGCGGCGGTTCGGGCATGCCTCTGCGTAGCGGGGCAGTCCGCGCTGGGCCTCAGCGCGGCGACGCGGTTCGCGCGGGCCTTCAGCGCTGCGGCGGTGGCGGTGCGGCGGCCTGCGCCAGCACCTGCGCGGCGATGCGGCCGATGCGCGCGTGGAACGACGGGGCGTCGTGGAAGGTGAGGCGCACGTCGCCCACCTTCAGCTCGTCGCCCGTGCGCAGGAGGCGCGGCTGCTCCGCCTCCAGCACCTCGCCGTTCACCGTGACCGGTCGAGACTGCGCCAGCCGCTCCACCTTCCAGCCGCCGTCCGGCGTGGAGTGCAGGGCGAACTGCTCGCGCGACACCGTGGCGTCGTTGACGACGAAGGTGTTGTGCGACGCGCGCCCCAGCTTCAGGGGGCCGCGGTCCGCCACCCCCATCAGTTCGAAGCACAGCGCGTCGCCCGCGGGCAGGCAGTCGCGCAGGTCCATCATGGGCAGCCGCGTGGCCGCCACGTTCTGCTCCTCGGGGACGTTCCACGCTCCCGCCTCCCACACCAGCCACGCGTGCGGGTACTTGGCGTTGAACTTCTCCTGGAGTGCCATGTGCTGCCGGATGAGCAGCGAGAGCAACAGGGCTCGCATGGCCCAGTCATAACCCCATCCGCCGCTTTCGCGTCGCCCTCGCGGCCTTCCAGGTGTCCACGAGTGGGCGAATGGGCTGGCCCGAAAGACTACAACCGGGCAACCACGGCCCTGGCCATCCGCTCCGCCGCGCCCGCGTCCATGGGCAGGAAGAGGCACGGCTCCGTCACCTCCACCTCCTGCAGCCGGGTGCGCCCCTCGTTGTCCGTGGCCACGTCCACGCGCGCGTACAACAGCCGCGCGCCTCCGGACGCCTCCATCACCTCGTGCGCCAGCCGCTGCTCCTCCGCGTTGTCCGGCGTGAAGCCGTGCGGCTCCGCGAAGCCCCGGGGCGCGGTGGTCAGCGTGGGCGGGCGGCGCACCGCGTGGCTGAGGACGCCGTTGAAGAAGATGTACGAGCGCTCGCCCTCCGTCTCGAAGGCGCGCAGGTAGGGCTGCACCATCACGTCGCCCTCCTTCGCCAGCTGGGCCACCTTCGCGCTCGCGTCGTCCCACTGCTCGCGCCGGACGATGAAGACCTTGAGCCCGCCCGCCGCCACCGCGGGCTTGAGCACCACCGCGTCCCAGCCGCGCTCGCGCGCCGTCGCCGCCACGTCCAGCGTTCCGCCGGGCGGCACCCAGACGGTGGGCGTCAGCGGCAGGCCGCGCGCCTCCAGCGCCTTCAAGTATCCCTTGTGCGTGTTCCACCGGAGCACGTCCGCGGGGTTGAACAGCCGCGTGACGCTCCCCACGCGGTCCGCCCAGGCGACGAACTCCTCGCGGCGCAGGTGGCTGTCCCAGGCGTTGCGCACCACCGCCGCGCGGACGCGGCTCCAATCCACGGTGGGGTCGTCCCAGATGACCGGCCGCGCGTCCAGGCCCAGCGCCTGAAGCGCGGGCACCAGCGGCGCGTCCAGCGGGTTCATTTGCGGCAGTCCGGCGTAGGTGATGACGGCGATGTCCAAGGCGGCGGGCTCCAGGCGACAGGAAACGCGCCGCGTTCTAACGCGCTCCCGTGCCCCGCGCAGCCGCGCCCCTCACGTCAGGCCAGGCGCGCGAGCGGCGGCTCCCCGATGGCCGCCGTCTCCACGGTCTCCTGCGTCAGCTGCTCCGCCAGCGTCTTCGCCTCGCGCGCCACCCGCCCCAGCTCCCCCTGGCCGTGAGGGAAGGGGGCCGCGGGGCCGTCCAGCGCCAGCAATTGCTGCCGCAGCGCCGCGCCGTTGGGTGTGCGCTTCTCCGGGTCCTTCTGGAGCAGCTGCATGACGATGAGGTCCAGGGCCAGCGGCACCGCGGGGTTGAGCTGCGAGGGCGGGACGACCTCCTGGTCCACCGCCGCGCGCAGGAGCACCTCCTCCGAGTGGCCGCTCAGCGCGCGCTGGCCGGTGAGGGCCTCGTGCAGCGTGAGCCCCAGGGCGAAGAGGTCCGCTCTCCCGTCAATGTCCTTGCCCATGGCCTGCTCCGGCGCCATGTAGCCCAGCTTGCCGCGCACGCTGCCGGCCACCGTGAGGTTCGCGCGCACCGCGTCCCGCGCGATGCCGAAGTCCGACAGCTTCACCTCGCCAATGCGCGACACCAGGACGTTGGGCGGGTTCAGGTCGCGGTGGACCAGCCGCAGGGGCACGCCGTCCGCGCTGGTGCGCCGGTGCAGGTAGTCCAGCGCGGACGCCAGCTCCGCGGCCAGGAACGTCGCGGCGGACAGGGGCAGCGGCCGGCGGTTCCGTGGCTTGAGCAGGGCGCTCAGCGGCAGCCCGTCCACGTACTCCATGGCCAGGAAGTAGGTGCCGCCATGGCGGCCCAGGTCGAACACCTGGACGATGTTGGGGTGGTAGAGCGACGAGCACAGCTCCGCCTCGCGCCGGAACATGGTCACGAACGCCGCGTCGTCCGCGTACGACGGCAGGATGCGCTTCAGGGCCACCTGCTTCTCGAAGCCGCCCTCGGGCGAGTACGTGGCCCGGTACACCTCCGCCATGCCGCCCGCGCCCACGCGTTCATGCAGCACGTACTTGCCCATGACCTCCTGTTCGCGCAGCGCCGCGAGCGCGCTGCGCGTGCGCTCCAGGAAGTGCCGCGCCAGCGTCGCCGTCAGCGCGCCCGTGGCCACGAAGAAGAACGCGCGCACGCAGATGAACAGCGGCCCCAGCGTGACGAGCGGCTCCTCCGGCAACAGCGGCCGCACGAAGCCGAAGTAGAGCGCCAGGTACTCCGCCGCCACCAGCGCGCCCGCGGCCAGCCCCAGGCGCGGGTTGCTGCGCAGGCCCGCCAGCGTCACCAGCGTGCCCCAGATGACCAGCGTGGGCGCGGTGAGCGCGTACACGGGGCCCTTGAAGTGCAGGTCGAACGCCAGCACCACCGCCGGGATGCTCACTTCAATGAAGACGTTCAGCCACGGGATGGCCGGGTGGAACGCGCCGGAGCGCAGCACCCACCACATGCAGCCGTAGTAGCCCGACAGCACCGCGGACAGCCCCATCAGCGCCAACGTCAGGTCCCAGCCCATCGCGGGCCCCAGCGCCGCGGCCACCACCACGCAGATGGCGGACAGGATGCTCATGAAGCGCGCCACTGACAGCTCACGGGCCTGCGCGTCCCGCCGCAGGTGCGCGTCCAGGAAGCGCGACACGGTGCTGGATGGATTCCGGGTAATCATGTCCCCCCCACTCTAGAACGTGGCAGGACGCGTCATCCGCCTGCTCCCCCACACGTTGGGTGCGCTCCTACCATACCTTCCGCCACACGGAAGGCCCTTGGAGCCCCACGAAGTGGACTTCGGGGGTCAGGTACCGCTGAAATGTTGCACCCCCGCCCCACGCCGCATGCGAGGCACGGGGGGCTTTCCTCGTCGCACCCGTTCCTTCTTCAGGCACTGCCTTCGGGCAGGAGGCTTCATGCGCAGCTCCCCCCGTCTATTGCTGGCCGCCCTGGGCGCGGTCCTTCTGTTGGGCAGTGCCTGTAGTTCCGACCCAGAGGTCAATGCGGTCTGCGGTGACGGAAAGAAGGAAGGCGCGGAGCAGTGCGATGACGGCAACACCCGGGGTGGCGACGGGTGCGAAGCGAACTGCACCGACACGCCCGTCAAGTCGGAGCAGTGTTGGGCCACGCCTCCCGCGCCGCTGGCGAACGGCGCCACCTGTGAGGTGACGAAGGCGGGCACGGCGGGCACGCTCTTCACGGGCATCGTGCTCAAGGACGGGCAGACGCTGATGGGCGGCCAGGTGCTGGTGGACGCCCAGGGCGTCATCACCTGCTCCGAGTGCGACTGCTCGAAGGCGGCGGGCGCCGCGGAGGCCACGGTGGTGACGTGTCCCACGGGCGTCATCTCCCCGGGCCTCATCAACCCGCATGACCACATCACCTACCCGGGCGCGCCGCAGGCGAGCACCAGCGTGGAGCGCTACGAGCACCGCCACGACTGGCGCACGGGCAAGAACAATCACACCGGGCTGGAGAACAAGGCCAACCCGAAGGCGGACGCGATCCGCTGGTCGGAGCTGCGCCAGGTGATGGCGGGCACCACCGCCATCGCGGGCGCGGGCGGGCAGGCGGGGTTCCTGCGCAACATGGACACGGGCGGCACCGCGGGCATCGCGAACCAGGAGGGCCTGGCGGAGCCGTACGCGGACTCGGACACCTTCCCGCTGGGTGACAGCAACGGCAGCACCCTGGCGGACGGCTGCTCCTACTCCTCGTTCCCGTCCTCGGCGACCATCACCGGACGCACGTCCGCGTACCTGCCGCACATCGCGGAGGGCATCGCGGCCACGGCGCAGAACGAGTTCCGCTGCTTGTCCACGGGCGGCGGCAACGTCCTGTTCCCGCGCTCGGCCATCATCCACGGCGTGGGCCTGACCGCCCGGGAGATCTCGGAGATGGCGGCGCACGGCACCGGCCTCGTCTGGTCGCCGCGCTCCAACATCTCGCTGTACGGCGACACGGCGATGGTGACGGCCTTCAAGCGGCTGGGCGTGTCCATCTCCCTGGGCACCGACTGGATCCGCTCCGGCTCCATGAACATCCTGCGCGAGCTGGCTTGCGCGGACCACCTCAACACCACGCGCTACGCCAAGACCTTCACGGACGAGGACCTGTGGCGCATGGTGACGGCCAACGCCGCGGACGCGGTGGACATCTACGAGCGCGTGGGCCGCATCGCCCCGGGCAAGGTGGCGGACCTGGCCATCTTCCGCGTGGGCGCGAACGCGGCCTCGCCGTTCCGCGCGGTCATCACCGCGCAGCCGGCGGACGTGGTGCTGACGGTGCGCGGCGGCAAGCCGCTCTACGGCGACCAGGCGCTGGTGGACGGCCTCAAGGGCACGGACGCCTGCGACGCGCTGGACGTGTGCGGCACCCAGAAGGCCGCGTGCGTGAAGTCGGAGATTGGCAAGACGCTGGCGGAGTTCCAGGGCTCCCCGGACACCCAGGGCCTGTACCCGCTGTTCGCGTGCGGCACGCCGGACAACGAGCCCACCTGCGAGCCTTCGCGCAGCGCGGTGAACACCACCTTCCCGGTGGCCGCCGTCAACGGCTCCACCGTCTACACGGGCGTGGCGAGCGCGGCGGACGCGGACGCGGACGGCATCGAGGACGCCGTCGACAACTGCCCCACCATCTTCAACCCCGTGCGCCCCATGGACAACGGGCGGCAGATGGACACGGACGGTGACGGCGTGGGTGACGCGTGCGACCCGTGCCCCCTGGAGGCGGGCACCACCGCGTGCCAGGCCTTCCGCGGCGAGGACGACGACCACGACGGCGTGCCCACCTGGATGGACAACTGCCCCTTCGTGGCCAACGCGGACCAGAAGGACACGGACGGCGACGGCAAGGGCGACCTGTGCGACGGCTGCCCGAATGACGCGGCCACGTGCTCGGTCGCCGACCCGTCCGACTTCGACTACGACGGCGTCGCCGCCCCTGGTGACAACTGCCCGCTCGTGGCCAACCCGGACCAGAAGGACACGGACGGCGACGGCCTGGGGGATGCGTGCGACTCGTGCCCGGGGACCATCCTCGAAGGCGGCGTGTGCGCCACCAGCGTCTACGACGTGAAGGCGACGCCCCGCTTCGGCAACCAGTCGCTGGTGAACGGGAAGGTGGCGGTGGACGACGTGGTGGTGACCGCGGTGGATGCGAAGGCGACCAGCGGCTACTGGGTGCAGGTGGCGAACTACCCGGCGGGCAAGGGCGCGGAGGACTCCGGCCTCTTCATCTACAGCTCCAAGTCCGGCGTCGCGGTGGGCGACAACATCCGCGTGGAGGGCACGCTGAAGGAGTACTTCGGCCTGCTGGAGGTGACTGACGGCAAGGTGACGAAGCACAGCGCGGCCAACCCGCTGCCGGCCCCGGCGGTGGTGCGCACGGAGGACATCCGCACCAACGGCCCGAAGGCGAAGGCGCTGGAGGGCGCGCTGGTGGAGGTCCGCGACGTCTTCAACACCCGCCTGGAGAACGACAAGCGCGAGTTCATCGTGGACGAGAACAAGGCCGGCGACCCGGCGTCCTCGGGCCTGATGGTGGATGACCAGGCCTTCGCCTATGCCCCGCAGGTGCTGGGCGCGGAGTACACCACGCTGCGCGGCGTGCTCACGTTCACCTTCGGCGACCACAAGCTGCTGCCCCGGAGCGCGGCGGACATGGTCATCCCGCTGCCGCCCCTGCCGGCGCTGACGGGCTTCACGTCCGGCGGCTTCGCGCGCGTGGGGGGCACCCAGGCCATCCCGCAGCCCCTCACCGTGACGATGGCGAACGCCTACCCGGTGGACGTCACCGTGACCATTTCCTCCAGCGACGCGGCGGCCCTGTCCGCGGCGGGCGGGCAGGTGGTCATCCCCGCGGGCCAGACGAGCGCCACGGTGGCGCTCGAGGCGAAGGCGGAGGCGGCCTCGGTGACCCTCACCGCGACGCTGGGCACGTCCTCCCAGACGGCCGAGCTGCGCGTGCTGGGGGTGGGCGAGTCGGTCATCGCCACGGACCTCACCCCGGAGCTGGCGGCCGTGGCGCCGGGCGGCACCGTGCGCTTCACCGTGACGTTCGACCGGCCGGTGCCGGAGGGGACGACGCTGAACCCGACCGTGGAGCCCGCGGGCTTTGGCACCATCACGGCCCGGAACGTGACGGCGGACGCGCTGACGGCCACCTTCGACATGACCGTGGATGAGGCCAGCACCGGCACCGGTACGGTGGCGGCGGCCGGGCTGGGCGCCACGGTGAACGTCATCACGGATGTGCCGCGGCTCTCGTCGCTCACCCCGTCCACCGCCACGGTGAACGCGGGCGCGGCCCAGGTGTTCACGGTGACGCTGGCGTCCGTTCCGGTGGAGCCCGTGCAGGTGCTGCTGGCGCTGGCCTCGCCGGCCACGCCCTTCGGCGCGCTGTCCGCCACGTCGGTGACGTTTGGCGCGGGTGAGACGACGGCGACGGTGACGTTCACCGCCGCCGCGGAAGGGGAGGGGACGGGCGCGGTGTCCGCCTCGCTCAACGGCATCACGCGCTCGGCGCAGCTGACCGTGCTGCCTCCGCCCGCGAAGCTCGCCAGCGTCACGCCGGACAATGTGATGGTGACGGTGGGCACGACGCAGACGTTCACCGTCACGCTGGACCGCAAGGCCCCCGCGGGCGGCGCGGCCGTGGACGTGGCGTTCACGCCCGCGGAGCTGGGCTCGCTGGCGGCCACGACGGTGACGGTGCTGGAAGGTCAGACGACCGCCACCGTCGTCTTCACCGCCACGGAGACCACGGGCGAAGGCCAGCTCACCGCGTCCTACCAGGGCGTGACGAAGCAGGCGGCCGTGACGGTGGCCCCGCCCCAGGGGCACGTCGTCATCAGCGAGTTCTGCGGCGGCACCTCCGCCAACGCGTCGGACGAGTTCATCGAGCTCTACAACCCCACGAACGCGGAGGTCGACATGAGCGGCTGGAAGGTCCAGTACCGGGCCGCGGGCGCGACCTCCAAGTACGGTCAGTCCGCCGAGCTGCCCCAGGGCGCGAAGATCAAGGCGCACGGCTACTACCTGCTGGTCGGCAGCGCCTACTCCCTCGCGGTGGAGAAGGACGCGTCGTATTCGTTCAACACGTCCGCCAGCACGTCGGGCGGCGGCCACGTCCGCCTGGGCACGGCCGCCATCGGGCAGGAGGACAACGACGTGAACGCCATCGACACCCTGGGCTACGGCACGGGCGCGGCCCCTGAAGGCGGCCACGCCGCGCCGCCGCACCCCGCGTCCGGCGGCAGCCTGGAGCGCAAGGCCCGGGCGTCCTCCACCTCCGCCACCATGGACGTGGGCGGCGCGGACGAGCTCGCCGGCAACGGCCAGGACACGGACGACAACGCGGCGGACTTCGTGCAGCGCACGACGCGCCAGCCGCAGAACTCGTCGAGCCCCACCGAGACGCCGTAGTCCCGGCATCCCGCCCCGCTCCCCTCACCCGGGGGGAGCGGGGACGAAGGCCTCCCTGAAATGAAGAACGCCCGGTCCCTCGCATGGGGGACCGGGCGTCTGTTCTTCCGGGCCGCCCGGCCCGGTGGGTTCAGCGCATCAGCCCATGGGGCCGCGCACGTGGAGGCCGCCGGAGAGGATTTGATCCAACGACGCCATCAGCGGGTCGTAGTTCACGGCGGCGCGGAACAGGTTGTGGTGCAGCAGGATGCCCAGGTAGCCGCCCATCATCGTGTGGGCCATGTGCATCGGGTCCACCTCCTGGCGGAACTCATTGCGCTTCTGGCCGAAGCGGATCATCCCCGCCAGCACCGCCACGTAGAGGGAGATCTTCTCGCGCAGCGCCTCCGCCACGCGGTCGTTGGACTCCGCGGACTCGGCGGACAGCATCCCGAAGAAGATGCCGTATTCGCGGTGGTAGCGCAGGAACTGCGACGTGCGCGACACCACGAACACCAGCTGCTCCCGGCCGGACAGGACGCGGCGCTCGGCGAGCAGCGGCGCGAACTCCATCAGGTAGCGCTGGTGCAGTTCCTCGATGGCCGCCAGGAGCAGGTCTTCCTTGGTGGGGAAGTGCCAGTAGAGCGCGCCCGGTGTCATCCGGATGGCTTTCGCCAGGTCCGACATCGTCGTCGACAGGTAGCCCCGCCGAGCGAACAGATTGATGGCGGCCTCCAGGATTTCGACCCGCGTTCGCGCGGCCCGCTCCTGTTTGATTTCGCGCTTCGCTGGTTCCTTGCTCATTTCCGGGTAAATCTACACCTCACGCCAGGAGCGTCACCTTAACGATTTCAGACGGCGAGGCGACGCGCAGGGGCGGGCCCCAGAAACCGGTGCCCCGGCTGACGTAGAGGTGGCTGTCGCCGTCCTGGAAGAGGCCGGCGTCGTGCTTCCAGATGGCGGAGACGGCGAGGGTGAACGGGAAGAACTGCCCGCCGTGGGTGTGTCCGGACAGTTGCAAGCCCATGCCCGCCTTCGCGGCCACATCCCAATTGGACGGTTGGTGCGCGAGCAGCACCGCGGCCCGGTCTGGATTCCGGCCCTGGAGGGCGGCGTCCAGGTTGTAGCCCTTGGGGCCGTTACGCATGGACCAGTCGTCCACGCCCACCAGGTCGAAGGCGCCGCCCGCGTCTCCAATCGTCACGTGACGGTTGCGCAACACGGTGACGCCCAGGCCGGTGAGCGCGTCCGCCCAGGTGCTGGCGTTCCAGTAGTACTCGTGGTTGCCGGTGATGAAGTGCGTGCCCGCTCTCGCCTGGAGGTTCTGGAGCGCGGCGACGGAGTGGCGCAGGTCCGCCACCGTGCCGTCCACCAGGTCGCCGGTGATGGCGACCAGGTCCGGCTTGAGCGCGTTGGCCCGCCGCACCAGCTCGTCCATGAAGCGCCGCTGGATGATGGGGCCCACGTGGATGTCGCTCATGTGGACGAGGGTGAAGCCATCCAGCGCCTTGGGCAGGCCGGGCAGCCGCACCGCGACCTCGTTGACCACGGGCGGATGGAAGGCGCTCCACATGCCGTAGCCGGTGAGGCCGCCCGCCGCGAGCACCGCGCCGCCCGCGGTGGCCCGCGAGAGGAACAACCGGCGCGCTTCGTCCACGGGGGGCACGGCGGGAGGCGGGGGCGGCACGGTCACGGCCAGGTCCGCCAGCGACGGCGGCGCGGCGGGGTCCGGCGCGGGCGTGGCGAGCGGCGCGGCGACGCCCCGGTGGCCGCGCGTGCGCGCCACGAGCCACCTCACCGCGCCCACCAGCGCCAGGGCGAGCAGCAGGTAGACGGCGACGCCCATCCACGTCCACGCGAACACGGCGACGATGAACGCGGAGGGGATGATGCGCGTCACCACCCAGGACAGGAGCAGCGGCACGCACAGCGCCGTCAGCAGCACCTTGCCGGCGGTGCGCCAGCCGCGGTGGGTGGACGTGTCGCGGAAGAGGCGCCGGTACAGGTAGATGTGGACTTGGACCGACGCGACGCTGACGAGGAGGATGAACAGGATGATGCGCAACGGGCTTTCCACCATGGGGAGCCCATCCTCGCGCGCACGCGCCACGGCGCAACCGGCATGCGCGTGAAGAAGCGTGAAGCGGGCTCCCGCGCCTGGGAGCCCCCTGGCTACTTCTGGTGGGTGCCCAGTGCGGCGCCGATCTGCTGCCACTCCTGGGCGTAGGTGCCACGGGAGAAGGCGCGCAGGTCGTCACCGGTCACCGTGCCGCGGGAGAGCGCCGTGTCGAGCGCCTTCACGATGGCGTTCTTGTGCGGCTGCTCCACGTACGGGTTGTCCTCGCGGAAGACCTCGCCGAAGAGCGACTCCAGGCGGCCGTCCTGCTTCAGCCGCTCCACGATGCGGTTCTGCGACACGGGCGCGTCCGAGTGCGCGTGCAGCATGGCGGAGGCGATGCCGCTCTGCGCGTCCGCGTCCGGGAACTCCGCCAGCAGCCCCAGCTCCATGTCCGCCTGGGCGATGGACTCCGCGTCCGCCGGAGAGACCGGGGCCTTCACGGCCTGCGACTGCGCGGGCGTGGGGCGCGCGGGGGCGGGGCGCGCGGGCTCGAAGTCGCTGCGGCCCTGGAAGGAGCGCACGTTGGCGTTGGCGGGCGTCCGGCCCTGGGCCCCCGGCTTGCTGTCTCGCGTGACGTCGCTCCGCTCGGACCGCTCGAACTCCGAGCGCTTCGGGGGAACGGACGGGCGATTGCCACCATCGACGCGAGACATGAGGGGACTCCAAGCGCGGGGGAAGGCCCGCCGCGAGACTCACGCCGGGTTGCGCACCTACATCCGTTATCGGTCCGTCCTTCCCCAGGGTTGCGTAGCCTCCCAGTCCACAGGCCCCGGCCGGCCGCCTGCCTGCCGCGTCAGGGCCCCCTCCCAATCCTGGATCATCCGGCCTTGGCCGCCTTCCCTCCCGGCCAACCCCTTGATTCCAGGGGGTTTTCGTTCCGGACGGAAATCCGGCACTTCGCCGCGATGCGTCACCCGGCGGTCGAGAAGATTTCTTCGAGGCCGGCCGGGAGGCTGCTCTGCCACGCGGGGTAATTATGGCCCCCGCTGTAGGGCCGGTAGGTGGCGCGGTGCCCGGCCGTCTGGAGGACGGGCAGGAGGCGCTGGTTGCCGTCCTGGAGGCCCTCGAAGCGGCCGCAGTCCATCCAGACATGGAGGGGCGGCTGGCCGGTGCGCCGGGCCAGGTCGAAGACGACCAGGTCGGTGCCTTCGATGGAGAAGGCGCCGGACTGGGACAGGACGCGGCCGAAGACGCGCGGCAGGCGCTGGGCCGCGTAGAGCGCCATCAGGCCGCCCAGCGACGAGCCCAGCACCGCGTGCGCGCCCGGCGTGCGCTGCTCATCCACCAGGGACAGGTGCTCGCGGGCGAGCGGCAGCACGCGCTGGTGCAGGAAGGCCACGGTGGCCTCGCTGCACGCGTACTCGGCGGTGCGGGCCGGGCCGCCGTTGGCCACGAAGGCCATGGCGACGGGGCGCATGCGGCCCGCGGCGATCAGGTTGTCCACCATCACGGGCAGCTGGACGCGCTGGAGGTAGTCGTCGCCGTCCAGCACCACCAGGAGCGGCACGGGGCCCTTCACGGGCGGCGCGTAGAGGGCCACCCCGCGCTTCTTGCCCACGGCCCACTCGTGCGTCGCCAGCGGGTGGCGCGTCACGCGGCCCTTCGGCACGCTCCGGATGCGCTTGCCCAGCGGTGTCGCTTCGCCCTTCGGCATCCAGAAGCAGTGGTTGAAGTCGCCGAAGCCGTTGTCGGAGCGGCGCGGGTTGAAGGTGTCGCGCGCGCGGCGGCCCTTGGCGTCCTGGAGCGCGTACTCGACGTAGGCGTCCTCGGGCAGCGCCAGCGAGCGCGCCCACAACCCCTTGCCCACGCGCTCCAGCGGCAGGGGCGTGCCGCGCCAGTCCTGGAAGTCTCCCTGGAGGAAGACCTGTCGGGGGCCCTTCCACACGAAGGTGGCGGTGTCTCCGTCGATGAGCGGCGTGCCCTCTTTGCGCGCGCGGGCTTCCAGCGTCCGGGTGTCATCCATGCGTGGCTCGCACTGTATTAATGGGACAGCAGGTCGCGCAGCGCTCCGGTCAGGTCGGGGTGGCGGAACTGGAAGCCCGCCTCCAGCGCGCGCCGGGGCATCACCCGCTGGCCCTCCAGCGCCACGCGCGCCATCTCTCCGAAGCGCGCCTTGAGGACGATGCCCGGCACCGACAGCGCCGCGGGCCGCTCCAGCACCGCGCCCAGCGTGTGCGCGAAGGTCGCGTTGGTGACGGGCTCCGGCGACGTGGCGTTCACCGGGCCGGACAGCGCGGGGTGCTCCAGCGCGAAGCGCATCAGCTGGAAGAGGTCTTCTCTGTGCACCCAGCTGACGTACTGCTGGCCGTTGCCCACCTTCGCGCCCGCGCCCATGCGGAACACCGGCAGCATCCGGTGCAGCACGCCGCCCGCCGGGTGCAGCACCACGCCGATGCGCAGGCGCACCGTGCGGATGCCCGCCTCCTCCGCGCGCAGCGCCTCCGCCTCCCAGCCCTGGCACACGTGCGCGAGGAAGTCGTCGCCGGGCGCGTCCTCCTCCGTCAGCGTCTGCCCCGCCCGGGCGCCGCCGTAGAAGCCCACCGCCGACGCGCAGACGAAGTGCCGCACGCTGCCCGCCTGCCTCATGGCCTCCACCAGCACGCGCGTGCCCTCCACGCGGCTCTGGTGGATGCGGTGCTTCGCTTCATGCGTCCAACGTTGGTCCACCGGCTCCCCGGCCAGGTGCACCACGCCCTCCGCGCCCGCGAGCGCGTCCGGGGACATGGGCGTGCTCCCATCGAAGTAGGAGCCAGTAACTCCGGCGGGCAGCCGGCCGAGCGCGTGTTCCACGCTCCGGCTGAGCACGTGCACCGTGTGGCCGGCCTCCAACAAACCTTGGACAAGGCCTGGACCGAGGAAGCCGGTGGCGCCCGTGCAGGTCACCCTCAAGGGTGGGCCTCCTTCTCTCGTTCAGCGGTCAGGTCCTGGCCCACCAGCTCGCTCAGGGCGGTGAAGAAGCGGGCCTGCTCCTCCGGCTTCATGCGGCCGGAGTGGCGGTAGACCGCCGTGCCCTCCGCGTCCAGCAGCATCACCGTGGACGTCTTGGTGGGCAGCTTCAGGGGCGGCTGGCCCAGGGTGCCCTTCAGGTCCACCAGGATGGGCACGCCGGCCTTCTTCTCCTCGTCACGCACGTACGACAGGGCGATCTCCCGCGCGGGAAAGAAGTCGTATTTCTCCAGATTGGCCACCGCGACCACGAACGCGCTCTGCAGGAGGCCGCGCTCGCGTCCCCGGGTGAACAGCTCTGCCTTCAGAGGGGCGTTGAGTGTCGTGGAGTCCTTGTCCTCATAGAAGAGGATGACGGGTTTCCCACGCCAGCGCGCCAGCTGGACCCGCTCTCCACTGGAGGTGCTTAACGTCGCGTCCACGGGCTGCGGATCCGGGGCGGCGCCACCCGCGCTTCCCGCCGCCAGGGTCACCGTCAACGCGCCTGCGATCCACGCCTTCATGGGGAGTCTCCGTGTACAAGGTTTTTGCAAACCTTAGACATAGCCTTGACAATCTCTGGACGCAAACGCTACCTCTAGGGGCGAAGGCTGCTGCCGTGCTCCCGACTTCGGAGATCCGCTGTATGGCCACCCTGCTTCCCAACGTGCAGCAGACCTCCGCTGGAGCAGCACACCCTGAACACGCCTGGCTGCAGCTCGTGCAGGCGCAGGTGGAGGCCGCGCTCGCCCAGCTGTTCGAGCTGCCGGACGAACAGGCCCTGGACGCACGTTGGACACACGCGGCGGCGCAGGCGAGGGCCTATGCGCTGCGGCCGGCGAAGCGGCTGAGGCCGGCGCTGGTGCTGGCGGGGCACGGGCTGGCGCGTGGGAGCACCGCGGTGCCGCCGGGGCTGTGGCGCTTCGCCGCGGGGCTGGAGCTCCTGCACACGTTCCTGCTCATCCACGACGACGTGGCGGATCAGGCGGAGCTGCGGCGGGGCGGGCCGGTGCTGCACCGGATGCTGGCCCCGGGCCGCCAGGGCGAGGACCTGGCGGTGGTGATGGGGGACCACCTCTTCGCGCGCTCGCTGGAGGCGATGCTGGAGTCGGGGCTGCCGGGAGCCTCCAGCGTGGCGCGCTACTACCTGGGCGTGTGCCGGCACACGGCCGCCGGGCAGTACCTGGACCTGGACCTGGCGCGCGTGCCGCTGGCGGAGATGTCGCTCTTCCAGACGCTGCGCGTGGCGCACCTCAAGACGGCGCGCTACGGCTTCTGCGCTCCGCTGGTGTGCGGCGCGATGCTGGGCGGCGCGGACGCGGGGCTCCTGGAGGGCCTGGAGCGGGTGGGGCGCTCGGTGGGGCTCGCGTACCAGCTGCGCGATGACCTCATCGGTCTGTTCGGCGACGCGGCCGTGGCGGGCAAGGCGTCCGACGGCGACTTCGTGCAGGCCAAGCGCACCTTCCCGGTGGTGGCCGCGTACGTGCGCGCCACGCCCGAGGGCCGCGAGGAATTGGAGCAGCTGTGGGCGCTGCCGGTGGAGTGCAAGGACGACGCGGCGCTCGCCCGTGCGCGGGAGCTGGTGGAGCACTTCGGCGGCCGTGCGGCGTGTGAGCGCGCGGTGGAGCGGGCGTCGCGCTCGGCGCGGCGGAGCCTGCAGGCGTTGCCCAACCCCCATGGCCTGAGGGACCTGCTGGACTCCCTCATCACCCGGCTTTCGCGTCGCGCTTCCTGAGGACACCGTCATGAGCGCACAGGGCAAGCGGGTGGTGG
>NZ_RAWC01000195.1:0-17429 GCF_003611685.1 Corallococcus sp. CA049B
GGGGTGTCCCGCCCCTCGGGAGACGGGGCTTTCCATCGACAGGGGGCGCCGGGGTGGGCAGCATGGCGCCGCCATGAACGTCGACCAAGCCCTCGCCTCGTCCGAGCGCATCTGGGAGCAGGAAATCCTCCCGGCGCTGGAGCGCTACATCCGCATCCCCAACAAGTCGCCTGCCTTCGACCCGGACTGGGTGAAGTCCGGCCACATGGAGCAGGCCGTCCAGCTCATCGCGGACTGGTGCCGCGCGCAGGCCACGCACCTGCCGGGGCTGACGGTGGAGGTGGTGCGGCTGAAGACGGCGGACGGCAAGGACCGCACGCCGGTCATCTACATGGAGGTGCCGGGCACGCGCGGTGACGACACCGTGCTCTTGTACGGCCACCTGGACAAGCAGCCGGAGATGACCGGCTGGCGTGAAGGCCTGACGCCGTGGACCCCCGTGCGCGAGGGCGACAAGCTCTTCGGCCGCGGCGGCGCGGATGACGGCTACTCCGCGTTCGCGTCGCTGTCCGCGCTGCGCCTGCTGAAGGAGCAGGGCGTGCCGCACGCGCGCTGCGCCATCGTCATCGAGGCGTGCGAGGAGAGCGGTAGCTACGACCTGCCCGCGTACATCGAGGCGCTGGCGCCGCGCATCGGCAAGCCGTCGCTGGTGGTGTGCCTGGACTCGGGCTGCGCGAACTATGAGCAGCTGTGGATGACCACCAGCCTGCGCGGCATGGTGGCCGGCAACCTGCGCGTGGACATCCTCACGGAGGGCGTGCACTCCGGTGACGCGACGGGCGTGGTGGCGTCCTCGATGCGCATCATGCGGATGCTGCTGTCGCGCGTGGAGGACGAAGCCACGGGCCACATCAAGGTGCAGGCCCTGCACACGGAGATTCCGGAGGGCCGGCGCCAGCAGGCGAAGGCCGCGGCCCAGACGATGGGCGACGAGCTGTTCTCGAAGTTCCCCTGGGTGGAGGGAGCGCGCCCGGTGACGACGGACGGCGAGGAGCTGGTGCTCAACCGCACCTGGCGTCCGGCGCTGGCGCTGACGGGCGTGGAGGGCGTGCCGGCCCTGGCGAGCGCGGGCAACGTGCTGCGCCCCTTCACGACGTGGAAGCTGTCCATGCGCATCCCGCCGCGCGTGGACCCCAAGGCGGCCGCGAAGGCGCTGAAGGAGACGCTGGAGAAGGATCCGCCGTACGGCGCGAAGGTGTCGTTCGAAGGGGACAAGGCGTCGGTGGGCTGGGACGCGCCGCCCCTGGCCGGCTGGCTGTCGAACGCGGTGGAGTCCGCGTCCAAGGCGTGCTTCGGCAAGCCCGCGATGGCGATGGGCGAGGGTGGCACCATCCCGTTCATGGGCATGCTGGGCGAGCGCTTCCCGGAGGCGCAGTTCCTCATCACGGGCCTGCTGGGGCCGGGCAGCAACGCGCACGGGCCCAACGAGTTCCTGCACATCCCCACGGGCAAGAAGCTGACCGCCGCGGTGGCGAGCGTCGTCGCCGACCACTTCAAGCGGTAGTGCCTCACCGGAGGGACGGGGCCGCGTTCGCCCCGTCCTTCTTTCCGAGCCTGGCCTTCCCGGAGCATTCCATGTCGAGCAAGCCCCGCCGCACCGGCCACGTCCGTGCGCAGCCCCTCATCGCGGTGCGAGACGTGGAGGCGAGCAGCCGGTGGTACCAGGCGGTGCTCGGCTGCGAGAGCGGGCACGGCGGGCCCGAGTACGAGATGTTGCTGAACAACGGCGAGCTCGTGCTCCAGCTCCACGCGTGGGACCTGGATGAGCACGCGAACCTGATGGGGCCGGACTCGGCGCCCAAGGGCCACGGCGTGCTGCTCTGGTTCGAGACCACGGACTTCGACGCGTGCGTGGAAGCGGCTCGGGCGCTGAAGGTGGAGTGGGTGGAGGCGCCGCACGTGAACCCGAACTCGCGCCGCTGGGAGTTCTGGGCGAAGGACCCGGACGGCTACGTCGTCGTGGTGTCCGCGGAGTCGCGAGCGAAGCGCTCCTGACGCGCCTCACCCGGGCAGTGCTGGTCCGCCGGACCGGCGGCACGAAGAGGCGCCTCAGCGCCCCGTCTTGATGCCCAGTGTCGACCCGGACGGTGGCCTCTTCGGCTGGGGCGACGGCCGTGTCGCCCGCTTCTGGAGTGCCACCGCCACCCCGGGCGCGTCCGCCGCGGACACCTGCCGCGTCACCGGCTCGTAGCCGTTGAGCGCGAGCGTCACCGCCACCGACGGCTCCCCGGGCACCAGCGGCAGCGCCACCGGCGTGACGCCGCGCTCCTCGCCCGCCACCTGCACCGTGGCTCCGGGCGGCTCGCTCGTCACCATCAGGCGCACCGGCTGGGGCGCCGTGTTCTGCTCGGGCGTCTCCGGCGGCGTGGGGCGCGTGGGCGTCTCCGGCGTGCGGCTCTGCACGTCCTCCGGAGGCCGCGTGGCCACGACCGGGGGCGGCGTCACCGCCTCGGAGCTACCTCGCGCCAGCACCACCGCCGCGCCGCCCACCACCAGCGCCACGCCGCCCACCACGAAGGGCAGCCACGGGCGGCGCTTCGGAGGCTCCGGCATCAGGGCCGCGGTGTTCCGCGTCTTCTCCGGCTCCACGCGCGTGGGCGGACGGGACGGCGGCCCCACCAGCTTCGACGCGCGCGAGCCGGCCTGCCCTCGCGCACCCGACGTGGGCATCCCGTCCCGCGACGAGTTGGACTGCGCGTCCAGGTCCACGTCCTCGGCCAGTTGATCCAGCTTCGCCGGGTCCGCTTCCAGGGTGATGCGGTCCGCGTACAGCTCCCGCAGGTACGCGGCCAGGTGCGCGCTGCTGGACGGCAGCCGCAGGTTGAGCGTCCAGTCCTCCAGCGCCAGGCGGAACGCGGCGCAGTCCGCGTAGCGGCCCTCCGGCGTGGGCGCCAGGGCCTTGAGGACAATCTCATCCAGGCCCGGCGGCAGCTTCGGGTTGAGCTGCGACGGCGGCGGCACCTGGCAGTCGCGCACCAGCCGCAGCGTCATCAGGTCCGTGTCGCCCTTGAAGAGGCGCTTGCCCGTGAGCAGCTCCCACATCACGACGCCGAGCGCGAACTGGTCGCTCCGGCCGTCCACCGCCATCCCGTTGGCCTGCTCCGGCGACATGTACGGGTACTTGCCCTTGAGCACGCCCGTCGCCGTCTGCTGACCGCTGGTGGCCGCCTTCGCCACGCCGAAGTCGATGACCTTCACGCCCCCGTCGAACCCGACGAGCACGTTCTGCGGTGACACGTCCCGGTGCACCAGCTTCAGCGGCTGGCCGTGCCCGTCCCGCGCACCGTGCGCGTAGGACAGCCCCGCCGCCGCGTCCGCGATGATGCGGACCACCAGACCCACCGGCAGCGGGCGCTCCTGCTTGCGCGCGAAGCGGTCCAACCGGCGCACGTCCTCGCCCTGCACGTACTCCATGGCCAGGCAGTGCCGGCCCTCAATCTCCGAGAGGTCGAGGATGGTGATGAGGTTCGGGTGCGACAGCCGCGCCACCAGCCGCGCCTCGTCCAGGAACATCTCCAGGAACTCTTCGTCCTCGGCGAGGTGCGGAAGGATGAGCTTGAGGACGACCAGTCGCTCGAACCCAGTCCCGTGCTCCCGGGCGAGGAACACCTGTCCCATTCCGCCCGACGCGATTTTTCGAAGCAGCTCGTATTTCCCGAAGACCACCGCCATGGGTGTCCGGGAGGATACCGCGCTTTCTCACCGGGCGGGAAACAGCCGACTTCCAAAAAGACCGAGGTTCTGTCCAGCAGGGAGGGGCTCGCCTCCCTACCCGTGAAGGAGGCAGGCGAGCTACTGACGTCTAGGCCTTCATCTTGTAGCCGGAGCGCAGCACCGCGTACGTGACGCCCGTCGCGACCGCCGCCGTGACGGCGAGGATGGCCCCACCCACCAGCGGTGAGAACAGGCCGCTGCCGAGCATGCCGTAGCGCAGCCCCTCCACCATGTAGACCATGGGGTTGAAGAGGCTGATGTGGTTCCACGGCGAGGGCAGTTCGCGCACCGAGTAGAAGACGCCGCCCAGGAACGTGAGCGGCAGCATCACGAAGGTGGGGAAGAAGTTGATCTGCTCGAACTTCTCCGCCCACACGGCGGCGAGCATGCCCAGCACGCTGAACACGTAGCTGGACAGCAGCAGGAAGTAGAGCGTCGCCAGCGGGTGCTCCAGGCTGAAGCCGGAGAACACCGCCGCCACAATCCACGTCAGCAGGCCCACCACCAGGCCGCGCACCATGGCGCCGCCGATGAAGCCCACCATCAGCTCACCGGGCCCCAGCGGCGCCACCAGCAGGTCCACCACCGTGCCCTGGATCTTGGTGATGAACAGCGACGAGGAGCTGTTGAGGAACGCGTTGTTCGCGATGCCCAGGAACACGAGGCCCGGCACGATGAAGTGCAGGTACGGCTGGCCCTCCACCTCGTGGATGCGGCCGGAAATCGAGTAGCCGAAGACGATGAAGTACAGCGTGGTGCTGATGAGGGGCGAGAGGACGGTCTGGCCCGGCACGCGCATGAAGCGCCGGACCTCCTTCGCGAACAGCGTCTGCATCCCGAGGACGTTCATGGGGTGTTTTTCGAAGGAGCGGGGGTTCAGGCGGCCTGCGAGGGGCGGCCACGGAGGATTTCGATGAGCACGTCTTCCAGGCGCGAGCGGCGCGTCTCCACCTCCGCGATGGGCAGCCCGTCCGCGTAGAGCGAGCGGAGCAGCTCACCGGCGGGCGCGCAGTTGTCGCGCTCCACGTAGGTGAGCGTGCGGCCGTCGGCGGAGAGGCTCGCGGCGAAGCGCGCGCCCGCGGCGGGCAGGGCGGCCTGCGGTTCGGCGAAGGTGACGACGAGGCGCTTCTCTCCGAAGCGGCGCAGGAGCGCGGCCTTGTCCTCGGTCATGAGGAGGCGGCCCTCGTTGATGATGCCCACGCGGTCCGCCAGCTCCTCCGCCTCTTCCAGGTAGTGCGTGGTGAGGACGATGGTGGTGCCCTCGCTGGCGATCTTCTTCACGTACGTCCACAGGTCGCGGCGCAGCTCCACGTCCACGCCCGCGGTGGGCTCGTCCAGGAACACGAGCTTGGGCTTGTGGACGAGCGCCTTGGCGATGAGCAGCCGGCGCTTCATGCCGCCAGACAGGGCGCGCGTGAGCGAGTCCTTCTTGGCCTGGAGGTTCAGGGCGGTGAGGACTTCATCGATGCGCGCGTCGTCGCGGGGCTGGCCGTAGTAGCCCTGCTGGATGCGCAGGGACTCGGCGACGGAGAAGAACGGGTCGAAGTTGATCTCCTGCGGCACGAGGCCGACCTGGTAGCGGGGCCCGGTGGGGTCCACGTCCAGGTCCTTGCCGAAGACCTTCATGGTGCCAGCGGACTTCTTCACCAGGCCGCACACACTGCCGATGAGGGTCGTCTTGCCGGCGCCGTTGGGGCCCAGGAGGGCGAAGATTTCACCGGGGCGGATGGTGAGGTCCACGGCGTGGAGGGCGGTGAACTTTCCGTAGGCCTTGGAGAGGCCCTTCAGCTCCAGGGCGGGGGTCGTGGGCTCGGACATGGGGCGCTTCCTCTAACACCTTCGAATTGGGTTCGCTGGTCAGCGAGCAGGCGTTTTCGCTCCTGGTCGCGTGACGCGCCCCGTCCAACCGGACACGGCGCGGACGCAGGCGCCTTGAGCCGGATGGGGCTCCCTGCTATCCGCTGGCCCCGCTCACGTCTTTTCGGCGAATCCCAGGAGGCCTTCCGCCATGGCCCAGAATTTCATCTTCACGATGCAGGACCTGCGCAAGGTCAAGAACGGCAAGGACATCCTCAAGGGCATCTACCTGTCCTTCTTCCCGGGCGCGAAGATTGGCGTGATTGGTCCCAACGGCTCCGGCAAGTCCACGCTCCTGCGCATCATGGCGGGGGTGGACACGGAGTTCTTCGGCATCGCGAAGCCGGACCCCACGGTGAAGGTGGGCTACCTGGCGCAGGAGCCGCAGCTCGACACGAAGCTGGACGTGAAGGGGAACGTGGAGCTGGGCCTGAAGGAGATCCGCCAGGCGCTGGACCGCTTCAATGAGGTGAGCGCGAAGTTCGCGGAGCCCATGGACGACGCGGCCATGGAGAAGCTGCTCGCCGAGCAGGGCAAGCTGCAGGACTTCATCGACTCCACGAACGGCTGGGAGCTGGATCGCACGCTGGAGATGGCGATGGACGCCCTGCGCCTGCCCCCGGGCGACGCGGACGTGACGAAGCTGTCCGGCGGTGAGAAGCGCCGCGTGGCGCTCTGCCGCATCCTGTTGGAGAAGCCGGACCTGCTGCTCTTGGACGAGCCCACCAACCACCTGGACGCGGAGAGCGTGGCGTGGCTGGAGCAGGCGCTGAAGGCATACACGGGGACCATCGTGTGCATCACGCACGACCGGTACTTCCTGGACAACGTGGCGGAGTGGATCCTGGAGCTGGACCGCGGCGAGGGGGTGCCCTGGAAGGGGAACTACTCCAGCTGGCTGGACCAGAAGCAGAAGCGGCTGGAGCTGGAGGAGAAGTCGGAGAGCCACCGCCAGAAGACGCTCAAGCGCGAGCTGGAGTGGGTGCGGGCGTCTCCGAAGGCGCGTCAGGCGAAGAGCAAGGCGCGCATCGCGGCGTACGAGGAGCTGTTCAACCAGTCGCAGCAGAAGCGGGACGTGACGGGCGAGGTGATGATTCCGCCGGGTCCGCCGCTGGGTGGGTTGGTGGTGGAGGCGAAGGGGCTGCGCAAGGCGTATGGGGACCGGCTGCTCATCGACGAGCTGAACTTCAAGCTGCCGCCGGGCGGCATCGTGGGCGTGATTGGCCCGAACGGCGCGGGCAAGACGACGCTGTTCCGGATGATGACGGGCACGGAGAAGCCGGACGCGGGCGAGCTGCGGATTGGCGAGTCGGTGGTGATGGCCTACGTGGACCAGAGCCGCGACTCGCTGGACGGTGAGCAGACGGTGTTCCAGGAGGTGAGCGGGGGGTTGGACCTCATCGACCTGGGCAAGGCGGGCACGGTGCCCAGCCGCGCGTACCTGTCGGGCTTCGCGTTCAAGGGCACGGATCAGCAGAAGCGGGTGAAGGACCTGTCCGGCGGCGAGCGCAACCGGCTGCACCTGGCGAAGATGCTCAAAGCCGGCGGCAACCTGCTGCTGTTGGACGAGCCCACGAACGACCTGGACGTGGAGACGCTGCGCAGCCTGGAGGACGCGCTCCTGAGCTTCGCGGGCTGCGCGGTGGTCATCAGCCACGACCGCTGGTTCCTGGACCGCATCGTCACGCACATCCTGGCGTTCGAAGGCGACAGCAAGGCGTTCTTCTTCGAGGGCAACTTCGAGGACTACGAAGCGGACAAGAAGAAGCGCCTGGGCCCGGACGCGCTGGAGCCGCACCGGATCCGCTACCGCCCGCTGACGAAGAGCTGAGATTGCCGTGTGCTGTGCTCCGCCCTGTGAGTGATTCCGGGGCGGAGGTGTCGTCGGGAGGAGGGTGCACGCGTGATCCAGTCGTGCAGTTTCTTGACTTCGATTCGCGCTGCCTATCTGACTTAGACTTCAGTGCTGCGGTTGCGGAAACTGCGATATTGGTGTTTGGTATGAGCGGTCAGTGAATGCTGTTTGAATAGCTGTGGAAGTTCGAAAGGGGGATGAGTTGTGGCAAAGCTCAAAAAGCATAAGAAGCCTAAGGCGAGTTCAGTGGCGAAGGATTCGAAAGGCAGTAGCGCCACGGTAACGTTTGCTGAACGTGGCTCAGAGAATGGAGATTCCGATGGATGCCGGAACTCGAGCCATCGGTTTCGCTTGAATCTTGCAGATTGTGCGGATTAAACATGCGTGACGAGGACGTCTTGAACGTGCTTCGTGCGAAGGAAAAGCTGCTGACCCCAGTGGAACTCGCGGAACTGCTGGGGGGCTTACTTGAAGGTGGGATTTCGCATTCTGCGATTGTTTCCTATTTCAAGCGGGCATTCCCATCCATTCCTCTGAGGGTCTTGCTGGAGTCGGGGCTGTGGTGGAGGGTCGGCGAGGGCAAACTGAGCGACCAAGGATTCAATGAACACTTGAGTCCTTGGGTGGGACGGGGAGCTGCCGACGGCAATGGCGGACATCTGGTTTGAAGTGGCGGCGCCCTGGCGCGTGAGCCAAGGTATCCTTGGTTCAAATGACACTTCATTCTCTGCTGGTCGGTCATGCCCTGGCGTACCTGTCCGGAGCGTCCCCACTGGTCCACTCCGACGGCTGTGCCGCCCCGGAGCCTGTGCCTTCCTTCGTGGCGAAGTTCGCCCCGACTGCCTCTGACTGCTCCATGGACTCGACCGTCCCCGGCCCTCAGTGGCTGCCCGTAGCGGTGCGGCGCATCCCGGTGGTGGTCCATGTCGTAGCGGACAGTGCCTGCACGAATGGCAATGTCTCGGACGCGCTGGTCCACAGTCAGATCGCGGTCCTCAATGAGGACTTCCGCGCGCTGGCTGGCACTCCGGGCGGCGGTGGAGTGGACAGCAAGATTGAGTTCTTCCTGGCCACCGTGGACCCCTCGGGCAACCCGACCACGGGCATCCAGCGTTATTGCAACACGACGTGGTACCAGGACACTGGCAGCTACTGGCTCAGCACCGCGTGGGATCCAACGCGCTACGTGAACATCTACACCAACAGCGCTGGCGGCTCGCGAGGCTACGTGCCCTTCCTCCCCGCGGAGCCCACGGGCGCCGTCGGTCAGCCGCAGGACCGCGTGGTCATCAACTGGCTGGCATTCGGACGGGTGGGGCCCGTCATGCCGTACCACAACGGGCGGACCGTCACGCACGAGGTGGGCCACTACCTGGGCCTGTTCCACACGTACTACTCGGGGTGCGGCACAGCCACCGCGCCGGCCTGCTACACCACCGGCGACCGCATCTGCGACACCCCGCCCAACGCCACCTCCCACAAGGGGTGCACCGCGGGAATCACCAGCTGCGGCGGCGTGCCGGTCCCCATCCAGAACTACATGGAGCTGACGGACGACGCCTGCATGACGGGCTTCAGCGCGGAGCAGGTACAGCGCATGCGCTGCACCCTGGCCACCTACCGCCCGGACCTGGCGCAGTAGCTTCGAGCCGAGGAGTGGCGCTCGGGCGCGTCTCCCTCACGGCCGACGTGGCGTCTTCAACCCAGAACCCGTTTCAGTAGGCGAGGTCATCGATGAACCTTTCAGAGCGGGTCTTCCGTGTCTGGGAATTTCGGGTCAGCCACGACCAGCTTTTGATCCGAAGTGCACGGACTGCGCAGCACCCTCAAAACCTGGATGTCATCTTCGCAGGGGTGGACTACCTCGAACTTCCCACCAAGCTCGGGGAGATCGAGATCACCAGCCCGATGGTTGATGACCTTCGTAAAGTCCAGGCCGCCTTTCGCGAGGGCGTCACCGAACGGGATGTGCATGTCATCGTCAGCGGTGGACGGCGCTTCGTTGTCGTCGCGGCCAAGATGACGGTCGTCAAGAATGACCTCGACATCTTCGAGTCGAGCCTGGAGTCCTTCTGACGAGGCGACGCGCTGCCGCGTTGAGCTCAGCCTTCACCTTCCGCCCCTCTTACCTTTCCAGAGGGGCGGAAGGCGGTCTGTGAGCTTGCCCGGACTCGGTCAAAGTCCGGGGAGGCTCAAGCATCATGGGGCGTCTGGCACGTGCTTGTGTCGGCCTGATGTTGCGCGGGGACATGAGTGACGACGAGTTGAGGACGTTCCTCGAATCCGTCCTGCTGCGCTGAGGGCGCGGGTAATCGCTCACGGGGGCCGTCAGCCGCCGCTCCGTTCGCCCCAGCGTTTCTTGAACGTGCCCCTCCGCGCGGCCCACCAGTCGCGCCACTCCTGCACCGCTGCCTCCCTTTCGGCCCGCGGACCCGCGGGCTGGAAGTGGAGTCAGGTGGACGTCGCGTCCCTCAGGCACATCTCCGCCAGGAAGCGCGTGTGGACGTCCTCGCTCTCCAGCAGGTCGATGAGCTCCGGGATGGTGTGCCTTCCCATCGCCTCGCGCGCCTGTGCGAACGCCTTGGAATCCTCCGCCATGCCGCGAGTGTTCCCGGTGCAAGCCCTCCGTGCGAGTGCCGCTGGTGGACACTGTTCCCCAGCGGGCTTCAAGGGCGCGGGCGGGGCCGCTATGGTCCACCCCAGCGGAGGACTCGCCCGCCAGGAGCCATGAACTTCGTCTTCATCTCCCCCCACTTCCCCTCCCAGTACTTCCACTTCGCCACCGCCCTGCGCGAGCGCGGTGTGACCGTGCTGGGCATCGGCGACACACCCTACGAGTCCCTGCGCCAGGAGCTTCGCGAGTCCCTTCGCGAATACTTCTTCGTCCCCAGCCTCACCGACTACGACGCCCTCCTGCGCGCCACCGGCTACCTCACCTGGCGCCACGGCCGCATGGACCGCATCGAGTCCCTCAATGAGTCCTGGCTCGAAGTCGAAGCCCGCCTGCGCGAGGACTTCCATGTCGCGGGCCTCCAGCCCTCGGACATCCACAAGCTGCGCTCCAAGTCCGGCATGGCCGAGGTCTTCCACGCCTCCGGCGTCCCCCACCCGGACCTGCTGCGCGTGCGCGACGCGGACCAGGTGAAGGAGTTCGCCGCCCGCGTGGGCTACCCGCTCGTGCTCAAGCCCGACGTGGGCGTGGGCGCCGCCCACACGTTCAAGGTCGCCAGCGACGCGGAGGTGGACGCCGCGCTCGCCCACCCGCTGCCCACGTCCTATGTCGCGCAGCCCTTCGTGCGCGGCACCATCGTCACCTACGACGGCATCGTGGACCGCCACGGCGTCATCGTCTTCAACCTCAGCCACGAATACAGCGACGGCGGCATGGAGACCGTCACCGAGCGGCGCGACATCTCCTTCTGGAGCCTCCAGCACATCCCCGCCGCGCTCGACGTGCTGGGCCGCCAGGTCGTCGCCGCGTTCGGCCTGCGCGAGCGCTGGTTCCACCTGGAGTTCTTCCGCCTTCCGGATGGCCGCTTCGTCGTGCTGGAGGCCAACCTGCGCCCGCCCGGCGGCTTCATGACGGACATGATGAACTACACGTGCGACATCGACGTGTACCGGCTCTATGCCCGCGTCGTGACGGGCGACCCGGTGGCGGACTTCCAGTACACGCCGCGCCACCACGTCTGCCACAGCGCCCGCCGTCACGGCCGGCGCTACAAGCACTCCCACTCGCAGATCGTCGAACGGCTGGGTAGGTCGCTGCTCGTGCACCGCGAGCTGCCGCCCATCTACCACTCGCTCCTGGGTGAAGAGATGTACCTCACGCGCCACCAGGACCTGGAGTCCATGCAGGACGCGGTGCGCTTCATCCAGGCGACGTGAGCTTCAGGGCTCCTGGGTCCAGGTGAGCGAGTACTCGGTGCGCTCCCCGTCGTCGTACAGCTTCGTCACCTGAGGCGCCTTCGCGCCGCCCGCGGCCAGCAGGGACTCGAGGAGGGCCTCCACGTAGCCGGGCCCCTTGAGGCTCGAGTTGAAGTGCAGCTCGAAGTGCGCGGGGCCGCGCTCCACGAGCGTCACCTCCGTGTAGTTGTCCGTGCCGCGCAGCACCTCCGGCATCCGCTGCACCACTCGCCGGGGGCCCAGCACGCGCATCACGCCCATCACCGCGCGGCCCAGCAGCGTGGCCCCGTAGCCCTCCACGTGCGCCCGGGCGAGCCGGGCGAAGCCCTCCGCCTTGGGCAGGCCCGGGTACACCTCTTCGACGACGATCTCCAGGCAGCGCGCCCAGAGCGGCACGGGGTAGAGCGGCAACAGCGGCCGGTCCAGGTCCACGCCCGCCTGACGCAGCCGTTCCCGCAGGCGGGGGGACACCTGGCCTCTCAGGCCGTGCTGGAGCAGGCCTTCCACGACCTGCACATAGACCTGCCGCTGTTCGGGCGGCACCGAGCGGGGCCGGTGTGTCACGAGAGGGGGCTCACCCGAGCAGCCACTGCATGGCCGCCGGAAGCCGGCGCTGCCAGTCCTTCTCGTGGTGCTCGCCGCCGGGCTCCAGCACGAGCGACACCTCGTGGTCGCCGTAGCCAAGGCCCTTGAGGTGGTGGAAGAAGTCGCGCGTGCCCCGGCCGTAGTCCAGGGGGATGCCGCCCGCGTGGACGAACTCGGTGTCGCCCGCGTCCAGGTAGATGCGCGACCAGCGGCGGCTGTGCTCGCGCCACGCGTCGAAGAGGTGGCCCTGGCTCCACATCACCGTGGGCGACAGCGCGCCGATGCGCCCGAACACCCGCGGGAACTTCCATCCCAGGTACAGTGAGATGAGCCCGCCCAGCGACGAACCCATCACGCCGGTCCACTCGCTGCCCTGGCGCGTGCGGTACGTCCGGTCGATGTATGGCTTCAGCTCCTCCACGAGGAAGCGCCCGTAGGCCTCGCCTCGCGCGGACACGCCGTTGCGCGGCTCATCCCACGGTGAGTACTCCTGGAAGCGGCCGGGGCCCGAGTCCACCGCGACGATGATCCACGGCTCCATCCGACCCGCCTGGACGTTCTCCTCCGCGACGCGGTTGGCGCACCACGTGTCGAAGACGGCGGACTCCGGATGCGCGAAGACGTTCTGCCCGTCGTGCATGTAGAGCACCGGGAAGCGGTGGTCCTGCCAGGCGTCGTAGGTGTCCGGCGTGTAGATGCGGACGGTGCGGTTGAACCCCTCCTGGGGAGAGGGGAAGTGGCGAAGGATGTGGACGTAGCCCATGCGCTGTTTCTGGGGCCGGACGGGGCCGGCCTCGCGAGGAGGTCACCGCAGCATAGCCGCACCGCCCCACGCCCACGTGGATGCGCGTGGACCGCCGTCCCTGGCCTGGACGGCGGGTCCGGGGAAGGGATGGACCGCGCGTCGTCCCTTCTCTGTAGGGAAGGGTGGTCCCGCTCGTGCAGAGGGCCCGCCGCGTGCGTTCCGTCCTCTTCCGCGTCTGGCTGTTCCTGCTGGGTCTGCCCTTCACGGCGCTCGCCGCGACCTATGAGGTAGACCCCGAGGACACGGGGGAGCAGGCGCTGTTCGCGCTGCGAGAGGACGGAGCCATCACGGCGGAGACGCTGTCCGCGCTGCTGGTGCTGCGACGCTCGGGCGTGGATCCAGCGCATGCGTCGCGCGCCGCGCTCTATGCGTTGCCGGGACTGACGTACGCGCGCGTGGATGGGTTCACGGCTTCCGGAGGACTGACGCCGGAGGAGCTGCGACGGCTGGCGCCCTTCCTGACGACCTCGGCGCCGGAGCGGGTGACGGGCGATGCGCGGCTGCTGACGGCGTTCGCCGCGTCGGATCCGGTGCTTCCGCCCCTGGCGCTCCAGGTGCGCGTGGCGGGGCCGGAGGGCTGGCGCGTGGGGTTGCTCACGTCCCTCACGCGGCGACGGCTGGGGGCGGTGCAACGGGATGCGAACCGGCGGGCGCTGGTGGCGGAGGCGCCCGGCGTGTCGGTGGTCGTGCCCAAGTTCCACGGTCAGTGGACGGGCGAGCGGGCTTCCGTGCTGGTGGGCTCGTACCGGCTGGGCTTCGGTCAGCGGCTCACGTTGGACACCACCGGACTGCCCACGCCGGACGGCTTCCTGCCTGACGACACCGTGCGCGCGCCAGGCGGCGTGGAGCGCTGGTGCTTCCTGGGAGAAGGCGCCTGCACCCCCGAGGAGCGCGCCGCGGACGTGACGCCGGACTTCCAGTGGGACGAAGGTTTCCGCGGCGTGGTGGGCACGGTGCGGACCTCCTCGGGCGTGTCCGTGACGGGCTTCGGTTCGTATCAGTCCCGTTCGTTGATCTCGCACGCCCTGATGGAACGGACGTCCTGCGAGGGCACGGCCTGCAAGGCGCCAGCGGTGTGGCTCGCGGGGACGGGAGCACCCGCGGGGCGCGTGGTGTCGCGCACGCTGCCCGGTGTGTTCCACGAGTGGGCAGGAGGTGGCCACGCGGCGATGGCGTGGACCCGGCGGGCACAGGTCGGAATGACGGCCTGGGGCGCGCGGCCGGTGTGGAGCGTGGAGGGCGCGGTGCTCGATTTCCGTTCCACGGCGGGCTACCCGGCGGGCGGAGCTTTCGGCGCGGTGGGCGTGGATTGCGCGTGGGGTCTGGGCCCCGTGGACCTCTTCGTGGAAGCGGCGCGCACGTTCGATTCGGCGATGGGCGGAGGCGGTGGCTACGGCGCGCTTCAGCGCACGGTGGTGGCGGACACCACGAAGGAGCTGGAGCTGTCGCTGCGTGCCTACGGGCGCGGCTTCGCCAATCCCTACACGGGCGCGATGTCCGGCCCGGACGAGCTGGAGGGCTCGCGGGCCCGGAACGAAGTGGGCGCGCGCGTGCGCTACCTGCACCGCGTGGAGGGCGCGCTGCGGCTGCGTGGTGAGGTGGATGCGTGGACGCTGCCCGCCGACGGCGCGGCGGTGGGCAGTGCCGGCACGGTGAACCTGCGGGCTTCGGCCCGAATGGACTGGCGGGCGCACGCGCTGTTCCAGCCGTCGCTGTGGACCGAGTACCGGGACAAGGACGTCGGCGTGGCGGGGGACTGCTTCGACGGTTCGGGCGAGGACCCCTGCGCAGGGTCGCTCCTGCGCATCACGGTCCGGGTGAAGGCGGAGCTTCACGATGCCGTGTCCATGGCCGCGCAGTACGCGCATGCCCGCGTGGATGATCCGGTGAACCGGGGCGTGCGTGAGGACGCGCATGCGGTGGTGGAGGCGCAGGTGCGGCCTTGCGACGCCGTGAGGCTGCGGGGCCGCGCCGTGTGGAAGGACGAGGACCTGTCGACGCGCAACCGGCTGGAGCAGTCCTTCCGGGCCACGCTCGATGCGAGCTGGACGGCGGATGCCGTGACGACACGGGCCCGGTACGCGTGGGTCGTGGACTTGAAGGACGCGAGAGGGGCCCGGACGCCGCCGGATGCGCCCCGGCACCTGTTCGCGCTGGAAGTGGAGACGCGGTTCTGAAGGGAGCGGAGTGTGGCGGCTTGGGCAGTGCGGGGATGGGGCGTGCGGTTGGGATTGGGATGGGTGCTGGGATGGATGGGGGCGTGCGGACTGCCCACGTGGGAGGAGGAGCCAGCGGCCTGTGATGCGCTGGTGCCGGGGGACCTGGTCATCACGGAGTACCTCAACGACCCCGCGGGCGCGGACACGGGGAAGGAGTACGTGGAGCTCCACAACCCCACCGGGGAGACCGTGGACCTGCTGGGCGTCACGCTCTTCACCGCGCGCGACGAGGCGGCACAGGAGCGGGTCTACACGTTCACCACGGGCCTGCCGGTGGACGCGGGGGCCTTCATCGTGCTGGGCGACGTGCGCGAGGGAGCACTGCCCGAGCATGTGGACCAGACCTATGGGGATGCGCTCGGCGCGCTGGGGAACAGCGCGGGGCTCCTGGGCCTGCGGTGCGGGACGCGCGTGCTCGACTCGGTGGTGCTTGAAGCGCCTGCGAAGTCGGGTTCGGCCCGGACCCATGACGGCCTGTCAGGCTGGTGCGATGCGCCGGGCAGTCCGGGCAGCGCGAACGCGCCGTGTCCCGCGTTGGCGGATGGCGGAGTGACATCCGGAGCGACATGCCTGCCTCCGGGCGCGGACTCTCCCCGGGAGGTCCAGTCCCCGCGACCCGGAGAGCTGATCATCACCGAGGTGATGGCCAACCCGCGAGGCGACGACACGGTGGGCGAGTGGCTGGAGGTCCGCGCCACCGTGCCCGTGGACCTCAATGGGCTGACGGTGGGGACAGACACGTCCGGTACACGCCTGGAATCGGAGCGCTGTCTGTCCCTCGCCGCTGGAGAGTCCGCGCTGCTCGCGCGAAGGCGGGAGCCGGAGGTGAACGGTGGCCTGCCGGAGCCGCTGGCCACGTTCTCCGTGGACCTTCGCAACGCGGGCGGCGTGGTCGCCGTGCGCTCGGGCAACGTGCTCATCGACAGCGCGCTGTATGGCCCCGCCCAGGACGGCGTGGCCACCCAGGTGTCCGCGCCGCTCACCGCCGATGCGAAGGGCAACGACGCCACCGCGTCCTGGTGCGCCGCCACGGAGGCCTACGGCGACAGGGGTAACCTGGGCACGCCGGGACGGGCCAACCGCGCGTGCACCGGAGCGGACGCGGGCACTGCGCAGGCGGGCTGTATCGACCGGACCACGGGGCAGACCCGCGCGCTCCGGACTCCCACCGTGGGCTCCCTGGTGCTCACCGAGTTCATGGCCGACCCCACCACCGTCCCGGATGCGCAGGGGGAATGGGTGGAGGTGCTCGCGCTGCGTGAGCTGGACCTCAACGGGGTGACGCTCGCCAACGAGTCGGGCAGCTCCGTCCTGGAGTCCCCGCTGTGCCTGTCGATGAAGGCCGGGAGCTTCGCGGTCCTCGCGCGCGGTGATGACGCTTCACTCAATGGCGGGTTGCCCTCGGTGCTCGGCACGTTCGCGTTCGGCCTGGGCAACGGCGCGGGGGCGCATGTCCTCGAGCTGTCGGCGCAGGGCAGTGTCCTGGACTCGGTGGCCTTCACGAGCGCCGCGAGCCCCGGCGTGTCGTCGCAGCTGGATGCGCGCGTTCGGGACGCCACCGGTAACGACGTGGCCGGGGCCTTCTGTCCCACGCCCGCCGGTGTGAACTACGGCGCGGGCGACCGGGGCACCCCGGGCCGGGAGAACCGGACGTGCGCGCGATGAGGACTCGGGGATTGGCGTGGCTGCTGCTGCTCACCCTCGTGTGCGCCTGTGGTGGCGGGGAAGGGGAGTGCGGTCCGAGCACGGGCGTGGTGACGAAGGTCATCGACGGGGACACGGTGGTGCTCCAGGACGGCGAGCGCATCCGCTACCTGCTGGCCGACACCCCGGAGACGACGCGGGGGCACGACGACTGCTTCGGCGAGGAGGCCGCGGCGTTCAACCGCTCGCTCGTGGAGGGCCGCACGGTGCGGCTGCGGGACGCGGAGGCGTGCACGGACCGCTTCGGGCGGCGGCTCGCCTATGTGTCCGTGGACGGCGAGGACGTGAACGCGCTGCTCGTGAAGCGCGGCTACGCGTGCACGCTGTTCATCCCTCCGGCCGGAGCCTCCCGGCGCGGCGAGTTCGAGGCCCTGGAGCTGGAGGCCCGGCGCGCCCGCCGGGGCCTGTGGGGTCGCTGCCCTGCGCCGTGTCCCCGGGGACGGCGCCCGCCCGCGTCCACCCTACGGCAGCGTGTCCCTCACCGCCCGGGCCAGTGACTCCAGCGGATCGACCCTCTGGGGCGCCCTCAGGACCGGCCCTCCGCCGGCAGGACGTGGACCTGGGTCCACGTCCTCGGGGGCAACCGCCCCGTCGCCAGCGCGTGCGCGCCCTGCCCGCCGGTCCTGCGTTCCGCGAATGACATGGCCTGCTGCCTCCCTTGTGCCTGGGAGTCCGTCTCCCCCAGGTCCTTGAGGGGACCCAGCGGTTCACGGAGGCCTCCCATGGCCGCCCGCCATGTCCCCGGGTTCAATCCCAGAGGTGGGCAACCCACCCCACCCCGTCC
>NZ_RAWC01000196.1:0-17286 GCF_003611685.1 Corallococcus sp. CA049B
CCCCTCCAGCGGCCCCGCGCCCAGCCGGATGGCGCCCCGGGCCTGATTCCGGAAGGTCACGGCCTGGACCCGCACGGGGCCCCGGGCCTCCAGGCCCCAGCCGCCGCCCTCGACCGCCAGGGACTCCAGGGCGGTGTCCCCTGGTGCCTCCACCACCGGGGTGTCGAGGTCCGCTGCGATCAGGATCGTGGAGGACCCCTCGCCCACGAGCCGGGTGCCCTCCGGCAGCCGGAAGGGGCCTTCGTAGCGGCCGGCGGCCAGGTGCACGCGCTTCGGGCCGGGGCGGGCCAGGGCGTCGGCCAGTGAACGCAGGGGCCGCTCCCGGGTGCCGTCGCCGTTCAATGCCGCCCTGTCCACCCAGAGCTCGCCCGTCCCCTGGGGCCGTGGGGACGGCCGCGAGCAGGTGCACAAGAGGACGAAGAGCCATGGAAGCAGTCGGGTGGGCACGCGGGCAGGCACTCTAGCCCCCTGATGGCACCCTGCTGGAGCTGGATCAGCGGCGACTGCTAAGTGATCGATTTTCCAATGCCTTTCACGCGGAACCGATCACCCGGCGATCACTTCCCATGATGTGAAAAGCAGGAGTGTGAGGATGTATCAAAAGATGCGATCCTCCCCTCTCTCTACAGGGTGTATTTTCAGAGGCCAGTTTTCATCCGGAGGCCGATTTTCCGGCCTGGGAGCGGGTGGCGCATTGACAGTCGAAAGCTCGATTTGTTACCTCCGCCATCCGCTCGATCAACGCCAGACAACGCAAGAGGGAGGGGTGTCATGACCAAGGCAGAGCTCGTGGAAGTGGTGGCTGCGCAGTCGAAGCTCACGAAGAAGCAGGCCGCCCAGATCCTCGACAGCGTCTTCACCAACATCGGCAAGGCGGTGAAGAAGGACACCCGCTTCAGCTACCCCGGGTTCGGCACGTGGTCGCTGCGCTCGCGCAAGGCGCGGAAGATCCGCAACCCGCAGACCAACGAGATGATGAAGCTCAAGGCGTCGAAGACGGTCGGTTTCCGCCCGGCCAAGGAGCTGAAGAACTCGCTGTAGCCGCAGGGCCGTGGTGAAGGCCCGTCCCCCTCAGGGGCGCGAACCCGTCGCCGGGTGACGCCCCTGGGACGTGAGGACGGGGGACTCCGCCGGCATGCGGGCCACGGGACGCTCTTCGGACGCGTCCGGGGCCGCCTCGGGGGCGACGAGCGCCTCCAGCGGATCCAATGAACTGCCGTCGTGCCAGAGCTCGAAGTGGACGTGGACGCCGGTCGCCAGGCCCGTGTCCCCCGCGAGCCCCACCACGTCGCCCCTCGCCAGCACCTCGCCGGTCGTCACCAGGACCTCGGACAGGTGGCTGTAGCGCGTCACCCACTGGCCGTCGTGCTGGACCTCCACCATCTTGCCGTGGTCGCCGTTCCAGCCGGCGCGCAGGACGACGCCCCGGTCCGCGACGCCCACGGGCTGTCCCCGGCGGGCCGCCAGGTCCACGCCTGAGTGGCGTCGCAGCTGGCCGGTGATGGGGTGCCAGCGGTCGCCGTAGAGGCTGGTGATGGTGACCGGCTCCACGGGCCAGGCGAGGCGCGGCGGTCCGGAGGGCTCCGGCGGCTGCTCCCAGCGGCGCAGGGTGGACGCGCGCACGATGAGGCGGCCCACGCGCACCACCACGGCCTCCGCGAGCGAGCCCGGCATGTCGCCGTACAGGCGCGCGTCCTGCTCCAGCTCCGCCTCCATCACGCCCCGGGCGCGCGTCAGGTCGCGGGTGTCGGTGTGCTCCACCGGCCGGGCCAGGAAGGCGTCCAGGGCCGCGTTCATCGCCTCCCAGTTGCGCACCTGCTCGGCGGGCATGGCGCTGCCGCGCTGGACCTTCTCGCGGTAGGCCTGGGCCTGCTGCGTGAACGCGGCGAGGGCGGCTTCGAGCTCCGGGGAGCGTTCCGGCGCCAGGGGCCCGCGGGCGCGGTCCGGTTCGCGGGGGAGGAAGGGCGTGCTGCTGTTGGCGAAGCCGCTGTCGCCAGAGGTCGCGTACAGCTCCTCAAAGCTCATCTTCCCCGGCCGCGGCGTCGCGCAGGCGGAGAGGGCCAGCAGGGCAAGGACGGCGGGTCGGCGCACGGCGGGGCGAGCCTACCACGCGCGCCGGGCCGTCCACCCGCCCTGGGGGCGTGGATCATTTCCCGTAGCGCACAGGTGCGTGCGGTCCCCACCCGGCGTGGAGGGGGCTCGCCCACGGGACGCGGCGGTCCCTTGGGCTCAGCCGGCGAAGGCCTGACGGATGCGCGCCAGGGCGTCGTCGATGTCCGCGGTGGACACGTCCAGGTGGCACACGAGGCGGATGGAGTGCGGGCCGGTGGGGTTGGCGAGCACGCCCTGCTTCAGCAGCAGCGCGGAGGCCTGCGCCGCCGGACGCACCAGGTCCGCGAACACCATGTTCGTCTCCACCCGCGCCAGGTCCACCTTCACGCCCGGCACCTGGGCCAGGCCTTCCGCCAGCCGGCGCGCGTTGGCGTGGTCCTCGGCCAGGCGCTCCACGTGGTGCTCCAGCGCGTACAGCGCCGCCGCCGCGAGGATGCCTGCCTGCCGCATGCCTCCGCCCAGCCGCTTGCGCAGCCGCCGCGCCTCGCGGATGACATCCTTCTTGCCCGCGAGCGCCGAGCCCACCGGCGCGCCCAGTCCCTTGGAGAAGCACACCGACGTCGAGTCCGTCAGCGACGCCCACGCGGACGCGGGCTGGCCCGCCGCCACCTCCGCGTTGAACAGCCGCGCGCCATCCAGGTGCACCGCGAGCCCGGCCTTGCGCCCCGCCTCCACCACCGCCTTGAAGCGCTCCACCGGCCACACCGTGCCGCCGCCGCGGTTGTGCGTGTTCTCCAGCGACAGCAGGCGCGTGCGCGGGTTGTGGATGTTGTCCTCGCGCACCGCCGCCGTGACGGTCTCCGGCTTCAGCAGGCCGCGCTCGCCCGGCAGGGGCCCCGGCTGCACGCCCCACAGCGCAGGCACCGCGCCGCCTTCGTACTGGAGGATGTGGCTGCCCTCCTCCGTGAGCACCTCGTCCCCGGGACGGCAGTACGCGCCGATGGCGATCTGATTCGCCTGCGTGCCGGAGGGGACGAAGACGGCGGCCTCCAGCCCGAGCCGCTCGGCCACGCGCTCCTCCAGGCGGCGCACGGTGGGGTCCTCGCCGTAGACGTCGTCGCCCACCTCCGCGTCGGCGATGAGCCTGCGCATGGCGGGCGTGGGCTTCGTCACGGTGTCGGAGCGGAAGTCGATGGGCTTCATGGTTCTCCTCGCTGCTTCGAAAAGGGAGGCCCCGCCATGGCGCTTGGGTGGGGCCGCCCCCGTGACATACAACGCCCGCGTGGCCCGGCGAGAGACAGTGGGTGAGAAGCGGCAGCGTGCGGTGTCGGTCCTGGACGGTCTGGAAGCAGCCATGCCGGACGCCCGCATCGAGCTGGACTACCGCACGCCGCTGGAGCTGCTGGTCGCCGTCATCCTGTCCGCGCAGTGCACCGACAAGCGCGTCAACCTGGTGACCCCTGCCCTGTTCGCCCGCTTCCCGGATGCCCAGGCCTACGCGCGCGTCGAGCCCACCGACGTGGAGCCCTTCATCCGCACCTGCGGGCTGTACCGCGCGAAGGCGAAGAACATCGTCGCCACGGCGCGCGCGCTCGTGGCGGAGCATGGCGGACAGGTGCCGCTGACGCGCGACACGCTGGCGGAGCTGCCGGGCGTGGGGCTGAAGACGGCGGGCGTGGTGTGCATCCACCTGGGCGGCGACGCGGCCTTCCCCGTGGACACGCACGTGAAGCGGCTGGCGTACCGGCTGGGCTTCACCCCGCACGAAGACCCGGACAAGGTGGAGAAGGACCTGCAGGCGCTGCTGCCTCGCGAGCGGTGGACGCTGGGGCATCAGCTGCTGGTGTGGCACGGGCGGCGCACGTGCTTCGCGCGCTCGCCCGATTGCGGCTCCTGCGTGGTGGCGGACCGCTGCCCCAAGAAGGGCGTGCGCGCCACCGCGAAGGCTTAAGCGGATGCCGGAGCGCCCTGCTCGCGCGAGGCCTTGAGCTTCTTCATGCGCTTGCGGATGAACTCGCGCTTGAGCGTGGAGACGTGGTCCACGAAGACGGTGCCGTCCAGGTGGTCCGTCTCGTGCTGCACGGCGATGGCCAGCAGGCCGTCACAGCGCAGCGTCTGCTCCTGGCCCTCCTCGTCCAGGTAGCGCACCGTGGCGAAGGCGGCGCGGTCCACGTCCTCGGCCTCACCGGAGATGGAGAGGCAGCCCTCCGTGTAGGTCGTCTCCCCTTCGAGCGAGACGAACTCCGGGTTGATCATCGCCAGGGGCTTGGAGTCCGGCTGCTGCGGCCGGGTGTCCAGGACGATGATGCGCTGGAGGATGCCCACCTGCGGCGCGGCGAGACCGACGCCCTCGGCGGCGTACATGGTCTCGAACATGTCCTTGATGAGCGCGCGGACCTTGTCGTCCACCTTCGCCACCGGCTTGGCCTTCTGCTTCAGGATGGGGTCGGGCCAGATGAGAATCTCGCGAACCATGGAGGGGACTCTTAACCCCTCCGGACCGCGACGGGCAACCGTTCCACCGGGCATCAGTCGAGCAGATTACGGGCGTACTCGCCCCGCAGGCGGTCGTCTCCCAACGCCCGGGCGGCCTCCGTCAACACCGCGCGGATCTGCTGCGCGCGGTGCTGGAGCGCGGGGTCCGGATGGCCGGCGAAGCGCAGCGGGTGGAACTCGGCGGCGAGCAGTGCGTAGGCCCGCTTGACCTCCTCGCTGCCCGCCGAGCGTGCGAGCCCCAACACGGTGAAGTAGTCCGCGTCCTGGATCTCCTCGAACTTGGCCTCCAGGCGGTGCACGTCCAGCTCCGGCGGCAGGGTGCCGTGGGCATCCTCCGACGGCGGATGCAGCGCGATGAGGCCCAGCGTCCTCGCCACCGCGAGCGTCTTGAGCGCGCCGTCCTGCGGCAGGCCCGCGCCCAGGAGCAGCGACTCCAGCGTGCGTTCGCCGTCCACGGCCTGGAGGAGCTGGAGCTCGCGGGCGGAGAGGCCGAAGTCCGCGGGGGGCAGGTGCGCGTCGCCTCGGGCGACCTGGGCGCGCAGGGAGCCCGCCGCGTCCAGGAGCGAATCGGCGGTGAGCGTGTTGCGCAGCCCTTCCGCGAGCAGGTGCAGCGGCGGGCGCGTGGCGGCGGCGAGCGCCACCTCGTGCGGCGCGGGCTCCGGCACCAGGCGGTAGAGCGTGGAGGGTTCCGAGAGCGCGTCCAGGAAGACCTGTTCGGTGTAGCGCTGGACCAGCGGGACGGATTCGGCTTCGCGCACGTAGCCGCGCCCGCGCAGGGCCTCCAGCAGCGTGCCGGTGGTGGCGCTGCGCACGAGCCGCAGCTCGGCCTCCTGGCGCGCGTCGATGAGGCCGTCCGCGCGGGCGCGGTCGACGAGGGATTCCCCCTGCGCGGAGGACGCGGCGCCGACCAGGGCTCCGTCTCGCAGCCAGAGGACGCGCAAGGCGTTCATCACCTTGAGCTCCAGGCGCACCTCCATGCGCGCGTCGCAGAGCCGCAGGATGAGGCGCGCGAGGCCCTCCTGCGTGAGGCTGCCGCTGCGGGCCACCGCCATCTCCGGACGGCCGGGCGATTCGAGGGGGATGATGGTGGCGCGGGCCTGCGCCGCGGCCTCTTCCGCGTCCCGCTGCGCTCGGGCTTCGAGTTCTTCACGCTCGCGTTCGGCCTGGAGGCGCTGTTCGACGGCTTCTGCTTCGAGCCGGGTGCGCGTCTCGCGCTCGCGGGTGAGCTCCTCGCGGAGCTGGTCGAGCTGCGCTTGCAGGGCGTCCCTGGCCTGCGTGAGGTTCGTGGATTCGGAGTGGGCGCGGGCCTCGGCTTCGGTGCGCGCCTGGGTCTCCGCGGCGAGGCGGGACTCCGCGGCGGTGCGGGCCTGGGACTCGGTTTCGAGGCGGGCTTCGAGGTCCTGGCGTGCGCGGCCTTCGGAGTCGAGGCGGACTTCCAGCACGGTGCGCAGCCGGCCTTCGGACGTGGCCTTGGCGGTGGCTTCGGCGGCCTTCTGCTCGGCCTGGAGGGCGCGGGCTTCCGCGGCGGTGTGGGCCTGGAGCTGCTGGTCGGCGGTGGCTTCCGCTTCGGCGCGGGCCTGTTCGGCCTGGGCCAGGCGGGTCCGTGCGAGTTCGTCCGCGCCGGTCCGGTCGTGCGTGGACTGCTCCGCGCGGGACTCCGCCTGGGCGAGGGACTGCGCGAGTTGTTCCGCCCGGGCCTGGGCCTGGTTCAGCTCCTGTGTGAGCTGCTCGATGCGGGCCTGGGCCTCGGAGCCAACGCGGGTGGACTGCTCCGCGCGGGCCTCGGTTTCCGTGCGCGCCTGCGTGAGCTGCTCGATGCGCGCCTGGGCTTCGGTGAGCGTTTGCGCCAGCTGATCCGCGCGGGCCTCGGCTTCGGCTCGTGCCTGCGTGAGCTGCTCGATGCGCGACTCGGCTTCGGTGCGTGCCTGCTCTTGCTGATCCGCGCGGGCTTCCGCTTCGGTGCGCGCGCGGGCGAGTTCTTCGATGCGGGCTTCCGCTTCGGTGCGCGCCTGCGTCAGTTGCTCCGCGCGGGCTTCCGCTTCGGTGTGCGCCTGCGTCAGTTGCTCGATGCGGGCTTCCGCTTCGGCGTGCGTCCGCGCGAGCTGTTCCGCGCGGGCTTCCGCTTCGGTGCGTGCCTGCGTGAGCTGTTCCGCGCGGGCTTCCGCTTCGGCGTGCGTCCGCGCGAGCTGTTCCGCGCGGGCTTCCGCTTCGGCGTGCGTCCGCGCGAGCTGTTCCGCGCGGGCTTCCGCTTCGGTGCGTGCCTGCGTGAGCTGTTCCGCGCGGGCTTCCGCTTCGGTGAGCGCCTGTGTGAGTTGCTCGATGCGGGCCTGGGCTTCGGCCTGGACCTGCGTGAACTGGTCCTCGCGGTTCCCCGAGTTGGACTGGAGCTGCTGGAGTTGCTCCGCGCGGGCCTCTGCTTCGGCCCTTGCCTGCTTCAGCTGCTCGGTGTTTTCGGTGGCTCGTGCTTCGGCCTGCTTCAGGGCCTGCGTCAGTTGCTCCACGCGGGCTTCCGCCTGGGCCAGGGCCTCGGCGTTTCGTTCGGCGGTGGCTTCCGCGGCGGCTCGGGCCTCCTCGGCCTGACTCACAGCCTGGGTGGACTGTCTTGCCTTGGCTTCGCCCTGGAGCAGCACCTGCGCCAGTTGCTGCGCCCTGGCCTCCACCTGCGCCAGGGCCTGCGCGGACTGCTTCGCCTTCGCCTCGGATTGCGCCAGCGCCTGCGTGGCCTGCTGCACCCGCGTCTCCGCCTGGGCCAGCGCCTGCGCGGACTGCTTCGACTTCGCTTCGGACTCGGCCAGCGACTGGGCCAGCTGGTGCGCTCGCACCTCCACCAGGGACAGCGCCTGGGCGGAGTGCTTCACCTTCGCTTCGGCGGTGGTGCGGGCCTTCGACTCCGCTTCGGCCCGGGCTTCCGCCTCGGCGAGCCGCGCTTCCAGGTCCGTCCGGAGCGCGGCGTCCTCGCTGTCGCGGCTCTCCGCCTGCTCGGACCCGGATTGCGCTCGCTGACGCGCGTCCTCGCGGGCCTTGGATTCGGCCGCGATTCTTGCCTCGGTCTCCGCTGCGAGCCGCACCTCCACGTCCGTGCGTGCGGCCTGCTCCAGCTCGGCGCGGGCTTCGGCCTCCTCGCGCGTCTGCGCTTCCTGGCGGGCTCGGAGCTCGGCCTCCTCGCGCGCCTGGACCTCCGTGGCGAGCCGCTTCTCGAGTTCGACGAGCTCGAGCCGGGCCATCTCCGCGAGGGCTTCGGCTTCGCGGCGGTCGCGCGCCTCGGCCTCCGCGCGGGCTTCGGCCTCCACGCGGCTTCCGGCCTCGGAGGCGAGCCGTGCTTCGACCTCCGCGAGGGCCTCCGTCGCCGACACGGCCCGGACCTCCGAGGCCTCCTGGGCCGCCGAGGCCTGCTTCAACAGGGACTCGGCTCGGGCTCGGGCGTGGACCTCTGCTTCGGCCCGCACCTCCACGGCGCTCCGGGCCTCCACCTCCGCGTCCGCTTCGAGCCGCGCGTCCTCGCGTGCTCGCTCTTCACTCGCGATGCGCTCTTCCAGCTCGACGCGGAGCGACTGCTCCGATTCGGCGAGGGCTTCCGCGTCCGCGGCCCGGGCCTCCGCCTCCTCGATGGCGGCGTGGGCCAGCGCGAGCTCCTCACGCAGCGACTCCAGCTCCGCGGCGAGCTCCGACGACGGCCCCGCCACGTCCGTGCGCGCGGGTGCGGGGGCTTCCTGCTCCTGGGTGCGCGTCTTGTTCGCCCGTTGCAGTCCTCCGGGCACCTGCGGCGGCGACGAGGAACCATCGCGCGGATTCGCGGAGGCGCTGGCTGGCGACGCCGCGTCACCCACTCCGGACTCGTTGCCCGGACGCGTGGAAGTGCCGCCCGCGCCTGCCGCGACACCGGCACCGGACTCATTGCCAGGAAGCGTGGGGGTGCCGCCTGTTGCCGCACCGGACTTGTCGCTCAGGCCCGCCGCATTGCCACCTGCGCCTGTCGCATGACTCGAGCCCGCGGTGCTGCCTCCCGCGCCTGTGGCATCGCCCGGGTTCGCGGACGAAGCGCCCACGCTCGCCACGACGCCCGCGCTGCTCTTTCCGGACGAGCGCAGCGGGACACGTGCCGCGACACGCAGCGGCCTCTCGGGATTCGCACGCTCCGCCGCTCCACCATCGCGCGACTCCGCCTGGTCCGGCTTCGCGGCATCACCCTTCGCGCGTGCCGCATCCGTCGGGCGCCCGGTGCCCGCCGGCTCCGCCCACTGGAGGGGCCTGGCCCCCTCCGGCTTCGCATCCTCGACGGTCTCTGAGTCGAACCAGTCCGACCCCACCGGCTTCGCGGCGTCCGAGGAGGGCTCCTCATCCCGCTCGCGCGCATCGGCGGAGGCCTTGAGGTCCGCCTCCAGCACGTCCCAGTTCGACAGGCCCGCCGCCGCCAGCTCCTCCGCGGTCGGCTCCGCGGGCGCGTCCTCCTCCGCCCCACCCGCCGCCGCGGCCCGCTCCTCCGCCGCCACGTCGTCCGCGACCGAACCGAAGTCCGTCTCGTCGGAGTCGTCCACGCCGCCCGGAGACGCACGCGCCTCCAGCTCCGGATCCGGCGCCAGCTCCTTCCACGCCAGGGGCTCCGAGCCCTCCGGCTCCGGCGCCTTCGCCGCCCCGCCGTCCTCGTCCGAGTCGACGTCGAAGAACCCCTCGTCCCCCAGCTTCGGCGCGGGCTTCACCGGCTTCAGCCCCGGCGGGGTGAGGGGCTCCTCCCGGAACGCGAGCCGCCCCTGCGCGGGCGCCTCTTCCCCGCCCTCCCCGTTCGGGAACGGGAAGCGCAACGTGGTGCGCGCTTCCGGCGGACGGCCCTCGTCCGCCCCTTTCGCGTTCGGAGGCTCCGCGTCCCACTCATTGCCGACGCTCGCGTCCGGATCCTCCTCGCCCCACGCCTCGCCGGAGTCACCCTCCTCCGCCGCCCCGGCCCACTGCGACTTCGTGCCCACCGTCAGCGCGGAGTCGATGGAGGCGATCGCCTCCGTCTCCACTTCCAGGTGCGCCTGCTCCAGCGCGGCGTTCATGCTGCGCTCGCGCTGCTGGTGCACGGCGTGCGCGCTGCGCTCCTCGCGCGTCATCGCCGCCACTTCCCAGTCCGTCTGGTTCAGCGGCGCCAGGTCCCCGAACAGCGCGTTCGCCAGCGCCGGGTCCCCGCCCACCGAGCGCGGCGCCGTCACATGCCAGGCTTCGTCCGCGGGGGCGCTCCCCTTCGCCGGCTCGCTCAGCGTCCGGTTCTCCACCACGCGCCAGCCATCCGCCTCCGCCGGCGCGCGGATCAACGTGTCCACCAGCGTCACGAAGCTGGGCCCGTCCAGGGGCAGCGGCGCCACCGGCGCGCTGAAGCCCTCGATGGCCTCACTCAGCAGCAGCACCCGCGCCTTGTGGCCATCCGGGTGCAGCACCAGCTCCTCCAGCACCACGCGCCCGCGGCCGCTCTCCACGCCCGGCGCGAGCACGATGAGCTCCGGCAGGTGATGCCCGAAAGCGATGAGCGCGTCCGCGGCGGAGGTCGCGAGGATGACCTCGTGCCCTTCGCGGGACAGCAGTCGCCGGACGGCGGCGATGGTGGCGATGTCGTCGTGTACGAGGAGGACCGAGGCGCCCATGGGGGAGCCCGGGAGTCTACAGCATGGCCCCGGGATCCACGTCGATGACGACCTTCACCCCATTGGGCACATCCGCCAACGCCGCCTCCAACCGGGCGAGCAGTGGGGCGAGCGCCGCATGTGTCGGCGCCTTCAGGAGCAGCTGCCAGCGCGTCTTGCCCCGGATTCGAGCAATCGGCGCCAGGGCCGGCCCCAACAGGCGCACCCCCGCCGACGCTGGCGGCATGTGCCGTCCCACCAGGTTCCCCAGGAAGCGCGCCACACCCGCCGTCTGTTCCGGGTGCTCGCCCTCCAGCCGGACGGCCGCCATGCGCGCGAAGGGCGGATAGGCCAGCGCCTTGCGCCACTCCAGCTCCTGCTTGGAGAACCCGTCGAAGTCGTGCGCCAGCATCCGCCTCACCGGCTCCGCGTCCGGGTTGTAGGTCTGCACCAGCACCCGCCCCGGGTCCTTCCCGCGCCCCGCGCGCCCCGCCACCTGGGTCAACAGGTGGAAGGTCCGCTCAGCGGCTCGGAAATCAGGAATCGCCAGGGACGTGTCCGCCATCACCACGCACACCAGCGTCACGCCCGGGAAGTCGTGCCCCTTGGCCACCATCTGGGTGCCCACCAGCACGTCGATTTCCCGCCGCGCGAAGGACGCCAGCAGCTCCGTCAGCTTCTCCGCGCTCGTCGCGGAGTCCCGGTCGAGTCGCGCTACGCGTGCGTGCGGCATCCGCTCCAGGACCTCCGCCTCCACGCGCTCCGTGCCGATGCCGAGCTTGAGCAGCGGGCCGGTGCACTCGCGGCAGCTGTCCGGGACCGGGAAGGCCACGCCGCAGTAGTGGCACACCACCCGGTTCTGCGAGCGGTGGTGCGTCATGCACACGTCGCAGTCCTGGCACTTGAGCGACAGGCCGCACACCTCGCACAGGAGGATGGTGCTGTGGCCGCGGCGGTTGAGGAACAGGATGACCTGCTGCCCCTTGGCCACCGTCTCCTCCATGGCCTGGAGCATCTGCGGGCTCAGGATGGGCGCCTCTTCCGTCACCTGGCCCTCGCGCGGACGCTCCACGCGCAGGTCCACCAGGTTGATGGTGGGCATGGGCCGGTCGTCCACGCGGTTCTTCAGCTCCATCAGCTTGTAGCGGCCGGAGCGCGTGTTCTGGAGCGTCTCCAGCGAAGGCGTCGCGGAGCCCAGCACCACCACCGCGCTGGCCTGCTTGCCGCGCACCACCGCCAGGTCGCGCGCCTGGTAGCGCAGCTTCTCGTCCTGCTTGAAGGACGGGTCGTGCTCCTCGTCCACGACGATGAGGCCCAGGTGCTCCACCGGCGCGAACACCGCCGAGCGCACGCCCACGGCGATCTTCACCGTGCCCTTGCGCAGCGCCTGCCAGTGGAACAGCCGCTCGCGGTCCTTCAGCCCCGAGTGCAGCACCGCCACGTCGCCGCCGAAGCGGCTGCGGAAGCGCCCCACCAGCTGCGGCGTGAGCGCGATTTCGGGCACCAGCACCAGGCTGCCCAGTCCGCGCGCGAGCGTGTGCTCCACCGCGCGCAGGTACACCTCCGTCTTGCCGCTGCCGGTGACGCCGTGCAGGAGGTACGGCTGGAAGCCGCCCGCGTCGACGGCGCCCTGGAGCTCCTTCACCGCCAGGGCCTGCTCGGGGGTGAGGCGGTCCGGGCGGTTCTGCACCAGGCCCTCGCGCACGCCGGGCTGGAGCGTCACCTCCACCCACTTCACGAACTTGCGCGTGGCCAGCTTCTTCAGCGTCTCGCGCGCGCCGGGGATGGCGTGCGTCACCTCGTCCAGCGGCGCGCGTCCGCCCACCGCCAGGAGGTACTGGAGCACCGCGGCCTGCGCCGGAGCGCGGGCCAGCTGCGGGGGCACCTCCGTGACGAGCGCCTCCACGAAGAACTGGACGTCCGGCCTGGCCTCCTTCTCATCCACCGCGGTGGAGAGGCCCGGCGGGAGCGCGCCGCGGATCACCTCGCCCAGCGGATAGCGGTAGTGCTCCGCGGTGAAGCGCAGGAGCGCGATGAGGTCCTTGGGCAGGGACGGCGAGTCCTCCAGCACGCGCTGGATGGGCTTGAGCCGCACGCCGCCTTCCACCGGCGCGTTGGCGGGCCCCAGGTAGAAGCCCAGCGCCATGCCCCGGCCGAAGGGCACGAGCACGCGCTGGCCCGGGGCGAGGTTGCCCGCGAGCGCCTCCGGCACCAGGTAGGTGAACTCCCCGCGCACGGGACGGCCCACGGCGACAGAGGCAAGTTGGGCGGGGGTGGCGCTCACGACGGGGCGCACTGTACCGGCGGGCTCCCGCTGCGACACTTCCCTTCCCACTTCCGTACGCCGCGTCCGCAACGGAATGGAACCGCGAGAGGAGGCCTCTGCCTGTGACCGGGGAAAACCACCCAGCGCGAAGTGCTCTTGCTCCATGACCGCCCTCTTGCCGCCGACTTCCCCGGCCCGCCCGTCCTGCACCCGGGATCCACTGTGCCCCGGGCGTCTGACATCCCCGGTGCCCTGGAAGCACGAAGGGCCCCTCCCGGCCCTGGAGGACAGGGTGCGGAAGAGGCCCGGGCGGCCTTAAGCGAAAGAGGGGCGTGCGGGCGGGCTAGCGGCCGGCGGCCTTCTTCACGGACGGGCGGTTGGACACGCGGTCCCACCAGGCCATCACGTTCTTGTACGGGGCCACGGTGTCCTTCTCCCCCATGGCGAAGAGGTACTCCATGTACGGCGCGAAGCAGACCTCGGCGAGCGTGAAGTCATTGCCCGCCAGGTACGGCCGGTTCGCCAGCGCCGCGTCGAGGACCTCCAGCGGACGCTTCAGGCCCTCGCGGCCCTTGGCGACGTTCTCCTCGTTGTTGGTGCCCCGGAAGCGCTCCATGACGATCTTCATCGCCGGGCCGGAGAAGTAGGACTGCTCCACGCCGATGAACTGCTCCATCAGCGCGTAGGCCTTGGGGTCCGCGGGCGTCAGCGACGGGCCCGGCAGGGTGCGGTCCAGGAAGCGGCTGATGGCGCGCGACTCGTACATGACGAAGCCGTCGTCCAGCTCCAGCGCGGGCACCACGCCAAAGGGCTGGCGGGCGATGTGCTCGGGCGTCTTCTGCTCGTGCTTCATCAGGTCGATGTTGATGAACTCGACCTCGTGGCCCTTCTCCGCCAGGACGGTGAGGACCTTGCGGGTACACGTGCTCATCGGGTTGCCATGGAGCTTCATGCGAATCGCCTCCGAGCCAGGAACCGGGGAAATCCCGGTCCTGGAACGGGCGGGACTTTCACCGTCAGCCCCGCCCATCGCAAGCGAATCGAAGCGGAGCGCTACTTGAAGAGCGCGTCCGGCACGGCCGAGCGGTTGTCCGCCTTGAGGGCGGTGAAGCGCACCACGCGCTGGCCCGCCTTCCACACCTCCACCGTGCGGGGCATCCAGTCGCCGGTGGCCGGCGAGGCGTAGTCCAGGAAGCGCACGTCCCAGGCCGCCCCGGACGCGTCCGAGTAGCGCAGGCGCGCGGGCCGGAAGGCGTCCTTGTAGACCCAGAACTGGGGCTTGCCCTCCGCGGGGTCTCCCAGGACGAAGGCCACCTCACCGCCGAAGCGCGCGAGCGACGTGACCTTGGTGTTGACGCCCAACCCCTGGAGCCAGGCCTCCTGGGCGAGCTTGGTGTCCTGCACGCTGCCCGCGTCCTGCGCGAGGATGGCGCACACCTGGGCCACCAGCACGGAGACGGCGGGCAGCTCCTTGCCCTCCACGCGCTTCCTGCCGGCGACCTGCACGGTGGAGGACTTGAGGCTGCTGTCCGGCGAGCTCGCGTCGAAGCGGCAGCGGCCCGGAATCTTCACGGACAGCACGCCGTCACCCTGGAGCTCCGGGCGGTCCGTGGGGACGTTGAGGGCGGCGCCGGCCTCCGCCACGCCCGTGGAGGAGAAGATGACGGAGCCTTCCACGCGGAAGGCCGACAGGCGCTTCTCCTCCCGCGCGGTGGCCATGCGCCGCAGGATGGAGCCGCCGGGCAGCACGTAGGCGCCGGCGGCGAGGGACACGAGGACTGCGGATACGGCGATGAGACGCTTCACGGCTTCTCCGTCTTGACGACCTCGCGCAGGTACTCCAGGAGCCCTCCGCGCAGGTCGGGGCGCTTGAGCGCATAGGCGATGTTCGCCTTGAGGTAACCCACCTTGTCACCGGCGTCGTAGCGCTGGCCCTGGAACTTGTAGCCCAGCAGACCTTCGGTCTTCTGGAGCGTGGCCAGGCCGTCCGTGAGCTGGATTTCCCCGCCCACGCCCGTGGTCTGCTTCTCCAGGATGGGGAAGATGGACGGGGGCAGCACGTAGCGGCCAATCACCGCCAGGTTCGACGGGGCGGTGCCCTTCTTGGGCTTCTCCACCACGTGGTCGATCTGGATGACGCCGTTGCCCAGGTCCTTGCCCGCGGCGATGCCGTACATGTGCGTCTCGCTGTCGGGGACCTCCATCAGCGCGATGACGGCCTTCTGGTGCTGCTGGTAGATGCGCGCCAGCTGGCCGATGCCCGGATCCTCCGAGTCGATCATGTCGTCGCCCAGGAGGACGCCGAAGGGCTCGTCGCCGATGACGCTCTTGGCGCACAGCACGGCGTGGCCCAGGCCGAGCGGCTCCTTCTGGCGCACGCTGATGATGCGCACCAGGTTCGCGATGGCGCGCATCCGGTCCGCCTCCGCCGTCTTCCCGCGCGCGCGCATCGTGGTCTCCAGCTCGAACGCGATGTCGAAGTGGTCCTCGATGGCGCCCTTGCCGCGGCCGTTGATGACGACGACGTCCTCCATGCCGGCCTTCACCGCCTCCTCCACGATGTACTGGAGGGTGGGCGTGTCGACGATGGGCAGCATCTCCTTCGGCACGGCCTTGGTGGCCGGGAGGAAACGGGTACCCAGGCCGGCGGCGGGGATGACGCACTTGCGGATGAGCTTCGCTGCCTTCGTGTCGGTGGAGGACATGGGGCGGGGAATCTATTGGTGGCCCAGAACCCCAGCAAGCCGGATAGATTCCCCGGCGCCATGCCGCTCCGTGCCATCGCCGCCGCCCTGTCGTTGACGCTCTCCGTGGTCCCCTTCCTCGCCCGAGCCGCCACGACCGAGCGGGCGGATGAGCTGCGCAACATCGCGAATGCACGGGCCCAGGGCATGGGCGGCGCCTTCCGGGCCACGGGCCTGGGTGCGGATGCACTCCTGGGCAATCCGGCGGCGATGGCGCTGTTCCCGGCCTACCGCATCGAGGGCACGGGGGCGTACGACCCTCGAAACAAGGAGGGCTTCCTGGGCATCAGCCTGGCGGACTCCAGCAGCGGCCGGCTGGCGCTGGGCGTGGACTACCACTGGCTTTCGCTGGGGCGCGGCGGGGGGCGCACGTCCGCGAACCTGAGCACGCTGGGCGCGGCGCTGCCGCTGGGTGAGTCGCTGCTCATCGGCCTGTCGGGGCACTACCTGCGGCTGAATGGCCAGTCGCGCTTCGCCAACTCCATCACGCTGGACGCGGGCATCCTGGTGCGGCTGAGCGAGCAGCTGACGCTGGGCGTGTCGGGGCACAACCTCATCGACACGGAGAACGTGGAGCTGACGCGCTACTTCTCCGCGCACGCGGGCTACGTGGGGCAGGTGCTGGTGGTGGCGTTCGACGTGCGCGGGGACTTCGAGACGCGCGACTCGACGGTGCTCACGTACAACACCGGCGCGGAGTACATCCTCGACCAGACGATTCCGCTGCGCGCGGGCTACACGTACGACGGCTTCCAGAAGATTTCGCGCGTGACGGTGGGCGCGGGCTTCCTGTCGCCCGGGGGCGGCGGCGTGGACCTGGCGTACCAGCACGACCTGGGCGGGCTGAACGGGCGCGTGCTGTCGCTCACGCTGCGGCTGCTGGTGAACTGAGCCGCTTCCAGGCGAAGCCGCGCTAACGGCCGCGGCCGGCTTCGGCGGCGTCCCGCAGGGCGAGGTAGCGCTCGGAGGCGGCGAAGCGGACCAGCTCCTCCAGCTCTGAGTCGTTGGGGCGGCGGGCGCGGAGCACGGTGAGCGCGGGCCCGGGGCCTCCGCAGGCGACGAGCCCCGCGCGGTTGGCGGAGTCTCGCGCGGCGGCGACGAGCAGGCTCGCGTCGAAGTCCCGGGTGCCGGGCTCCATCAGGAGGGCGGCGCGCTCCAGGGCCCTGGGGGACAGGGACTCGCGCACCACGCGGGCGTCGTCGCCGGCGTCCTTGGGGTTCTTGAGGACGGAGGACAGGAGCGCGAGCGCGCGCAGCAGGTGGTCCTTGCGCAGCGCACGCAGAGCGAGCAGGTCCGGAGACAGCGAGAACAGCGCGCGGCCGGCGTGGAAGCGCAGCTCGGCGTTGGTGGGCGGCTGCTGCACGAGGAGCCGGCCCACGACGAGGCGCGGGGCGGTGGTGTGCAGCGGGGTGATGGTGGCGGTGTCGTCGTCCCCCGCGACGAGCTCCGGCAGGGGCACGCCCAGGAGGCGCGCGGCGCCGTTGAGCGCGTCGAGCACGGCGGCGGCGCCCGGACCGGAGGAGGCGCGCAGGGGCTCCGTGGTGCTGGCGATGCGCGCGGGCGACGGGAACAGCCGGCACAGCGCGATGCCCACGCACGCGAGCAGCTCCCCGGATGGGGTGCGCAGGCCCGGGTGGCGCAGGCCGGCGCGCTCCTGGTTGGCGAGGGGCGCGCGCTGCACGCGGGGCGCGGGGACGTCGCGGCCCTCCAGGGCGTCGGCGAGCTCGCGCATGAGCGCGGCGCGGGTGACGTCGCCGCGCTGGTCGAAGTGGTCCACGAGGCCGCGGTAGGGCTTCGGGTCGAGCGGGCTCTCGCGCACGAGCTTGAAGACGAGCGGCTCCGCGGAGGTGGCGTCCGCGGGGGGCGCGGCGTCCGGGACGGCGGCGGGCGTCTCGCGGGTCTCGGTGGAGCCGACGGTGGGGCGGCCCGCGGCCTGGGGACGCGTGGGGGCCGGGCCGGAGACGGTGCCTTCGGGACGGCCGGCGCGGTGGATGCGGCGCACGGGGTCCATGCGGCCGGGAGGCGCTTCCCACGCGATGACGCTCGTGGCCTCCACGGGCCCGTCGCCGAGCTCCTGGGCGTCCTCGTCCTCGTCCTCGGACGGAATCTGGCCTGTCTCTTATACACATCT
>NZ_RAWC01000197.1:0-16960 GCF_003611685.1 Corallococcus sp. CA049B
TCCCCATGCTCCCCGTCCTGCTGCGCCTGTCCTTCACCACGCTGTGGATGCAGCTCCTGCTGTACGCCGCCGCGGTGGGGGTGGTGGCCTCCGTCGCCGTCAATGGCTGGCGCGGCACGCTGGGGCCGGTGGACGCGGAGACGGGCAAGGAGGGCCCCGCGCCGCTCCAGGACAAGCTCCTGCGCGCGTTGGGGTTCGCGGTGGTGGGCGGCTTTCTCGCGTACTTCGGCCTGATGTACGCGCTGCCCGCGGACGCCTTCCCCGGCGGCAAGGGCGAGGGCATCCCGCTGCACACCTACGGCGTGCTCCTGGCCGCGGGCTTCGTCACCGCGGTGTCGGTGGCGGGCCGGCTGGCGCAGGACGAGTGGCGCCGGGTGAGCTTCGTGGAGGGCCGGGGCTGGGTGGACACGGAGGGGCCCCAGAAGCGCGAGCAGGTGCTGGACCTGGCGTTCTGGGTGCTGGTGGGCGGGCTCGTGGGCAGCCGCGTGCTGTTCGTGCTGGTGAACTGGCAGGACTACGCGCGCGACTGGACGCAGGTCTTCTCCCTGGGCGGCGGGCTGGTGTTCTACGGCGGCCTCATTGGCGCGGGGCTGGCGGCGTTCCTCTTCGCCCGCAAATACGACCTGGACTTCCTGCGGCTGGCGGACGTGTGCATCCCCACCGTGTCGCTGGGGCAGTGCCTGGGGCGCCTGGGGTGCTTCTCCGCCGGGTGCTGCTGGGGCGACATGGCCGGGAGCCACTCGCACACGGGCGTCACCTTCCCGGGCTCCGGGCTGGCCCAGGACCTGTTCGGCCAGCTGGGGCGCGCGTCCAGCCTGGCGTATGGCTCGCAGGCCGGGGATGACCGCTTCGTGGTGGAGGCCACCGGACAGGTGCTCCACGAGTGGGCGCCGGGCGCGGTGCGCATCTCCGACTGGGTGGCCCAGCACGGCACCACGCTGCCGGTGTACCCCACGCAGCTCTTCGAGTCGGTGGGGCAGCTGGTGCTCTTCGTGGCGCTCCTGTACGCGCGCCGCTTCCGCCGCTTCCACGGGCACATCTTCGCCCTGTGGCTGATGGCCTACGCCTGCCTGCGCACCACGGTGGAGCTGTTCCGGGGCGACGTGGAGCGCGGCACCCTGCACGGCCTGCTGGAGTCGCTGGGGGCCCAGGGGCTGGCCGGGGCGGTGCCCCTGGAGGCCTGGTACAACGTGTCCACCAGCCAGTTCATCTCCCTGTGCATGTTCACCTTCGGTGCGCTGCTGATGGCGCGCCACCGACCGGCGGGTGAGGCCGCTGGCCTGGGGCCTACACCGTCAGCGGCCTGAGGTTGCGAGCCGCGCCCGGGTTGGGGACACTCCCGGGAACATGCCGCCGCCCGACAACGCACGGCCCGCCTCCAAAGGTGGGGCCCGGCCCGCGCAACAGGACGCCAGTTCCTCCAGCGAAGCCGCCCTTCAGCAATGTGAGGAGCTGGAGGCGGCCATCGCGGAGCTGCGCCACAGCTACGAGCAGTACTTCCTGGGCATGGAGCGTCAGGCGCCCATCCGCGCGCATGAGGACCTGAAGAAGCGGATGTTGAAGCTCAAGGGGGCCTTCATCCGCAGCACGTCGGTGAAGTTCCGCGTGCAGAGCCTCCACAACAAGTTCCTCACCTACGAGCGGCTGTGGGCGCGCACGCTCCAGGAGATTGAAGCCGGCACCTACCGCCGCGACCTGGCCAAGGCCCGCCGTCGCGCCGGGACGAAGCCAGCCGGTGCCACCGGCCAGAAGGGCGTGGTGGAGATCCCCGAAGAAGTCGACGACATGGACTTCGAGGAGATTGAAGAGCTCACCGGCCGCCGCCCCATCAACGAGCCGAAGCTCGCCTCGGAGTACATGGCGGAGCAGCAGGGCCCGGCCGGTACGCCCTTCCGGGGCAGTCCGGCGGTGGCCCCTGTCGCGGCGCAGCCGGCCGGCGCGCCCCGGGGCACGCCCGCGGGGCTGGTGCCGCCGAAGCAGTCGGCTCCGGCGGTCTCGCCCGTGAGCGGACTGCCGTCCATCGCGCCCGTGGGGACCCCGGCGGCGGGACGTCCGGCGGTGCCTCCGGGCATGGCCACGAAGGCTCCGGCGGCGGCTCCGCAGCAGCCCGCCCGTCCCGCGGCCCCTGCCGCCGCGGCGGCGCCTCGTCCCGCGGCGGCCGGCCCCGGTGGCGGCATGTCCGACGACAAGCTGCGCGCGGTGTACGACGCCTATGTCACCGCGAAGCGCCGCTGCCAGGAGGACACGTCCAAGCTGTCCTACGAGTCGGTGGCGGCCACGCTGCGCAAGCAGGTGCCGGAGCTGCTCAAGCAGCACAACGCGAAGGCCGTGGAGTTCAAGGTCGTCATCAAGGACGGCAAGGCCTCGCTCAAGGCCGTGCCCAAGTAGCGAAAGGCACGGCATGAACCAGGACCTGGAGTCGCTCAAGGCGCGGGTGGCGCGCCTGTCGGTGATGATCTTCGACATCGACGGCACGCTCACCGACGGCCGCATCTTCTGGGTGCCCAACTCCGGCTGGACGCAGATGTACAGCGTGCGTGACGGCATGGGCATCAAGCGCCTTCAGGAAGCGGGCATCGAGGTGGCCGCCATCTCCGGCGGCGACAGCCTGTCCGCGCAGATGCGCATGCAGTCGCTGGGCTTGCGCCACGTGCACTTCGGCAGCCAGGACAAGGTGGCGCACTTCGAGAAGCTGCTCACCCTGCTCAACGTGTCCGCCGAGCACTGCGGCTACATGGGGGATGAAGTGGTGGACCTGCCGCTGCTCAACGCGGTGGGCTTCTCCGCCACCGTGCCGGAGGCGCCGGACGAGGTGCGCGCCCGGGTGCACTACGTGGCCCAGCGCGCCGCGGGCTTCGGCGCCGCGCGCGAGGTGTGTGAGTTCATCCTGAAACACCGGGCGCGCTCCGCGCCCTGAAGTGCGCGGGCCCTTCTGCCTCACCGTCAAAGCGGTGGGAGGGGAAAGATGCCCAAACGTTCGCTGCTGGAAACGCCTACCTCCCTGCCTGGCGCTCGGGTTGTCGCTCCCAGGGCCCGTTCCTACCTTGCGCTGCCTGAAGGCCGGTGGACGGCCCGAGACACCTGGGAGGCGACGTGGGGATGCGGCGGATGTGGCTCGGACTGGCGGTGGCCGTGGGGCTCGCCGTGTCCACCGGATGCGGGCAGTCCCCCGAGGACTCCGAAGCGCGGCTCGCGGTCCTGGAGGCCGAGGGCAAGCAGATGGACCAGGCCCTGGACGCGGTCGAGGACCGGCTCCTGGGCAGCCAGGGCCGGCTCGCCATGTGGAACGAGCTGGGGCGGCGTCACCAGGAGGTGAGCGCCATCCAGTGCAAGGTGGCCGACGCCCACATGGCCGCCATCCTCAAGCACGAGGACAAGCAGAACCAGAAGGCGCGCATGGTCAAGCAGCGCAACTCGATGGCGTCCGTGGACACCACCGTGCTCACGTCCGGCAAGGCGCCCGCGCAGCAGCGCAGCAACTGAGGTTCTAGCCGGGGAGGCGCGCGGTGCGCTCGCGCATGCGCTTCTCCACCGCGATGACGCCCCGGAGGAACAGCCCGGGCGCCAGCCGCCGCAGCCGCCAGAACCAGCGCGCATCCGCCATGGGCAGCACGTGCGGCGCGCCCTGGTCCACCGCCTTGAGCAGCCGCTCGGCGACCCACTCCGGTCCAATCCTGGACTGGTCCACCAGCTTCACGCTCATGCGGCGCGTCTCCGGGTCGGAGTAGGGCGCGGCCGCGGAGGCGATGTTCGTGCGGAAGAACGTGGGGCACGCCACCGTGACGCCCAGCCCCAGCGGTCGCAGCTCCGCGTAGAGCGTCTCCGACAGCGCGACGACCGCGGCCTTGGACGTGTTGTAGGCCGCCAGGTTCGGCGCGTACACGAGCCCCGCCGCGGACGCGATGTTGAGCACGTGCCCGGAGCCCTGCTTCTTCAGGCGGGGCACGAACGCGTGGCAGCCGTGGATGACGCCCCACAGGTTCACGTCCAGCACGCGCTTCCACTCCGACAGGGGCAGCGTGCCCACCGCGCCTCCGGTGGCGACGCCCGCGTTGTTCACCACCAGGTCCGCGCCGCTGAACGCTTCGTCCGTGGCGCGCGCCAGCGCCTCCACCGCGTCCGGGTCCGTCACGTCGCACGGGTGCACGCGCGCCTCGCCGCCCAGCTCCGTGACGCGGCGGGCGGTCTCCTCCGCGCTGGCCGCGTTCATGTCCGACACCATGACCCGCGCCTGACGGGCCGCCAGCGCTTCACACAGCGCGCGGCCCAGGCCGCTGCCGGCGCCCGTCACCACCGCGCGAGGACGAGAGGGAAGGCTCATGGTTTTCGGACTCCTGGGGCGAGAGGGGGACGTCGTGACGCGGCAGGGCTAGCACGGCGGGCGAAACTCGGGGAACTCCTGCTTCCGGACGGGCGGGCAGGCGGGCGCACGGTTCGTGACCCCAGGTCAGAAGTTGGCTAGAACCCACGGCCGTGCAACGCGCCTTGGTGGCAGTAATGGCAGTCGCGGCGGCGGCGCTCCTGGGATGCAACGACCTGGAGAACTGCGGCTCGACGCCGGTGGACATCACCCGGACCGACGGGGGCCTCTACCGTTGCGTGACGTCCGAGGACTGCCCCAGGACGTCGCGCGTCTCCGTGTGCGTGACGGACGTCTCCTCCGAGCGCGAGTGCGTGCGCTGCGACGAGACGCGCTGCGTGCGCCTCATCCCGGAGTCCTGCCAATGACGCGGCGACTGTCGCGTTGGGCGTGCGCACTGGCGGTGGGGGCGCTCGCCGTCACGGGGTGCCGGGACAAGCCGGTGGACCACATGCAGCGCGCGCGCGACGCCATCTTCGAGAAGCGTCCGGACGAAGCGCTGGTGGAGTACCGCAAGGCCTACGAGATGCTGCTGCGCGACGAGACCCCGGAGGCGCTGGTGATGCGCGCCCGGGCGCTCAAGGGCGCGGCGGACGTGTACTGGCTGGAGCAGCGCAAGGTGAAGGAGGCGGTGAGCGTCTACCGCCAGCTCATCCAGCAGTGCCCGGAGTCTCCGGAGTCGCTGGAGGCGCGCATCATCCTGGCGGAGCTGCTGCGGGTGCACTACCGCGACCTGCGCGGCTCCATTGATCAGCTCACCGCCGCGCTGCACCGCAACCCGCCGCAGAGCGCGGAGCTGCAGTACCAGGTGGCCAAGACGTACTTCGAGCTCCAGGACTATCCGCAGTGCGAGCTGGAGGCGAAGAAGCTGCCGGACCGCTTCGCCACCAGCCCCTACGTGGACGACGCGCTCTTCCTCCAGGCGCAGGCCCTGGCCATGGTGGAGGGCAAGCGCCAGGAAGCGCTGAAGACGTACGCGGACCTGCGCACGCGCTTCCCGGATTCGGAGCTGGCGCCGTACGCCCTCTTCGAGATGGGCAAGCTGCGCGCCGACGCGGGCGACAACGAGAAGGCCATCGAGACCTGGGTGGAGTGCCTGAAGACGCACCCCGACCCGACGCTCGTGCAGGACGCCATCGCCCGGGCACGCCGCCGCCTGGCCAACCTCACGGTGGAGGGCATTGGCAAGAAGGAGGTGGCGTTCGACCGCAGCAAGCAGGCGCGCACCTCCGTGGAAGCCATGGGCGGCAGCGCCGAGGAAGCCGCCCGCGACCGCGGCGACTGACGCAGGAGACATTCACATGAACGTGCTGGTGACAGGGGCCACGGCGGGCATCGGGCAGGCCATCGCGCGCCGCTTCGTGAAGGAGGGCGCGCGCGTCATCGCCACCGGACGGCGGAGCGACCGGCTGGACGCGCTCAAGGCGGAGCTGGGCGAGCGGCTCCTGCCGGTGACGCTGGACGTGACGGACAAGGCGGCGGTGAAGGCGGCGTTCGCCTCGCTGCCGGCGGACTTCGCGCAGGTGGACGTGCTGGTGAACAACGCGGGGCTCGCGCTGGGGATGGAGCCCGCGCAGGCGGCGCGGCTGGAGGACTGGGACGTGGTGGTGGACACCAACGTGAAGGGCCTCCTGTACTGCACGCGCGAAGCGCTCACGGGCATGGTGGCGCGCGACCGCGGGCACGTCATCAACATCGGCTCCATCGCGGGCGAGTTCCCGTATCCGGGCGGCAACGTGTACGGCGCGACGAAGGCGTTCGTGCATCAGTTCACGCTCAACCTGCGCGCGGACCTGCACGGCACCGCCGTGCGCGTCACGGATATCCAGCCGGGGCTCTTGGGCGGCACGGAGTTCTCCAGCGTGCGCTTCCGCGGCGACGACGCGAAGGCCGCGGCGCTCTACCAGAACACCCAGCCGCTCACGCCCGAGGACGTCGCGGACACGGCGTACTGGGTGGCCACGCGGCCCGCGCACGTGAACATCAACGTCATCTCCATGATGCCGGTGGCGCAGGCCTTCGGGCCGCTGCTGGTGAAGCGCGGCGGCTGAGCAAGGGAAGGCGCTACGATGCCGGCGTGAGGCGCAAGCCCTCGCCGCGACGCTGGCGGCGCGCCAGGCGCTTCAGCCCGGCACGAGCAACGCGGCTTCCAGGAGCGGCGCGGGCACGGACGGGTCGTCCGCGTCCGCCACCAGCAGCACGTGGACGCGGCCACCCTCCACGCGCGCGTCCACGCCCTCCAGCTTCACGGGCACGTCCACCGCGTCCAGGTACACGGGCGTGCCGTCCGGCGCGAGCACCCCCACCGCGGAACCCTTCACCGGCCCGTCCGCCACGCGGTCGCGAGACGCCTCCGCCGTGGCGGTGAACACCACGCGCCCGTCCGGCAGCGGCGACGCGTCCGTGAAGGACAGCCGCACGCCATTGGCCTCGCCCAGCTCCCACCGGCGCACGGTGCGCACGGCCTCCGGCCCCATCACGCCCACGTCCAGGCTGGCCAGCACGCGGTCCAGGTCCAGGTCCACCAGCGCGTCCACGCCGCCCTCGCCGTTGCCCCGGTTGAGCAGCCGCAGCCGCTTGCCCGCCACCGCCGCGCCCTCCACGTTGAGCGCCACCAGCTCGCGCTCCAGCTGTACGTAGAGCGACGTGCAGTCCACCGTGCGCGGCTCGCCCGCGAGCGTCCCGTCCGCGTTCAGGGGCAGCACCGACGCCCGGCGCCGCGCGGGCGTGGACCCCGAGGGCAGGGCCAGCAGCGCCCCGTGCGCGAAGGACGCGGACGGGCCCAGCCGGCACAGCGCCTCCAGGTCCGGCTTCGCCACCTTGCGAGCCGAGTGCTCAGCCGGGAGCTCGCCCGGAAAGAGGCGCACGGTGTGGCCCGGCGCGTCTCCGGTGGCGGGGAACACCGCGAGGTGGAGCGCGTCGTCCGCGACGACGTAGAGCCAGTCCCCCGCGCGCACCAGGCCGCTGGCGGCGGAGACGTGCGCGGGACGGCCAGGGGCTTCGGGCTCCGCGAGGGTGAGCGTGCGCCGGCGGGTGGTGGGAATCATGGGACCTGGGAGCGTCGCCGACTACAGCAGGGTTCCGCTCAGGAAGAGGCTCGCGGCCGTGAAGTAGATGACGAGTCCGGACACGTCCACCAGCGTGGCCACGAAGGGCGCGGACGCGCTCGCGGGGTCGAAGCCCACGCGCCGCAGGATGAACGGCAGCATGGAGCCGGACAGCGTGCCGAACATCACCACGCCCACCAGCGACACGCCCACCGTCATGCCAATGAGGAACGCGTGGTCGCCGTAGCTGTGGAACAGCGCCTGCCACGCCATCACGCGCAGGAAGCCCACGATTCCCAGCACCGCGCCCAGCGCCAGGCCCGTGCTCAGCTCCCGCCGGGCCACGCGCCACCAGTCCTTCAGCCGCATCTCCGACAGCGCCAGCGACCGGATGATGAGCGTGGTGGCCTGGCTGCCGGAGTTGCCGCCGGAGCTGATGATGAGCGGGATGAAGAGGCTCAGCACCACGGCGCGGGCAATCTCGTGCTCGAAGTAGCCCATGGCGGTGGCGGTGAGCATCTCCCCCAGGAAGAGCACCATCAGCCAGCCGGCGCGCTTCTTGAGCATCGCCAGGAAGCCCACGTCGAAGTAGGGCGCGTCCAGGGCCTCCATACCGCCGACCTTCTGGATGTCCTCCGTGGCCTCTTCCTGGACCACGTCCACGATGTCGTCCACCGTGACGATGCCCTTCATGCGCCGCTGCTCGTCCACCACGGGCATGGCCATGAAGCTGTGCTCGGAGAAGGTGCGGCTCACCGCCTCCTGGTCCGTGTTCTCCGCCACGGTGATGACGTCGCGAATCATCACGTCCGCCACGCGCTTGTCCGGCGCGGCCTGGAAGAGCTGGCGCAGGGACAGCACGCCCTGCAGCCGCTGCTCGGCGTCCAGCACGTAGGCGTAGTAGACGGTCTCCACCTTCTCGCGCGCCTGCTTGCGCAGGTACCCGATGGCCTCGTCGATGCTCATGTCCGGGCGCACGCGGGCGAAGCGCGGGTTCATGAGGCCACCCGCGTCGTCCTCCGAGTACGCCAGGAGGACGTTCACCTCGCGGCGGCTGGCGTCGTCCAGCTGCGACAGGATGGCGTCCACCTGCTCCGGCTCCACGGCCTGGACCAGGTCGGCCAGGTCGTCCGGGGGGAGCAGGCGGACCCAGGTGCGGCGCTCGGCCTGGGGCAGGCTGAGGATGAGCTCGCCCTGTTCGCGCGCGCTGAGGCCCAGGAAGAAGTCATCCGCCACCGCCGCGGGCAGCAGGCGGAAGCCCTCCAGGCGCTCGTCCACGGAGAGCACGGCCCACGCCTCGTGAAGCTCGTCGGGGGACAGCGCGTTCTGGCTCTGGGGACTCTCCACCATGACGACGGCCTCGAAAGAAGAGGGGGAGGGTGCGCGCCTCGCTGCGATGCGCGCGGGCCTCTCTACACCCCTCCTGGGGACACGGCGAGCGGAAGGCGCGAAACATCGAGCGGAAAGTCCTGTCCGCCTGCCTGCCCATGCCACCCGTGTCCACGGGTTCACGGGAGGGCGCCCCGGCTCTGAAGGGGCGCAGCCCGGGAGTGGGTCAGGTCTTCTGCTGGATGAGCTCCACCTTGTAGCCGTCCGGGTCCTCCACGAAGGCGATGACGGTGGTGCCGTGCTTCATGGGGCCGGGCTCGCGGACGACCTTGCCGCCGGCCTGCCGGATGGCGTTGGCGGTGGCGTGGATGTCGCTGACGCCCAGGGCGATGTGGCCGTAGGCGGAGCCCAGCTCGTACTTCGCCGTGTCCCAGTTGTGGGTCAGCTCCAGGGCCGGGTGGGTGTCCTCCGGGCCGTAGCCGACGAAGGCGAGGGTGAACCTGCCGTCCGGGTAGTCCTGGCGGCGCAGGAGCGTCATGCCGAGCACGCGGGTGTAGAAGTCGAGCGACTTCTCCAGGTCGCCGACCCGGAGCATGGTGTGGAGGATGCGCATGCGGTGGCTATAACCGCCCGCGTCCATCGGGTGAAGCCAGGTGTGACGTCCTCCACCGTCCGGGCAGGCAGCCGCTCGGGGGTGAAAAGCCGACACCGGCGGGCCACTCGGGGCAGGGACGCGCGTCCGGCGCGTGCTATGGAACCGGCCATGAAACACGCTCAAAGCCAGGCCCTCTTCGCCCGTGCGCAGGCGCGCATCCCGGGTGGCGTGAACTCTCCGGTGCGTGCCTTCCGTGGCGTGGGAGGCGACCCCGTCTTCTTCAAGGAGGGCTCCGGCGCGTGGCTCACCGACGTGGACGGCAACCGCTACGTGGACCTGGTGGGCAGTTGGGGCCCGCTCATCCTGGGCCACGCGTATCCGCCCATCGTGGAGGCCATCCTGGAGGCCGCGCGGCGCGGCACCACGTTCGGCGCGCCTGTCGCCGCGGAGGTGGAGTTCGCGGAGCTGCTCTGCGCCACGGTGCCTTCGGTGGAGAAGGTGCGCCTGGTCTCCAGCGGCACGGAGGCCACGGTGGCCGCCGTCCGCGTGGCGCGCGGCTTCACCGGCCGCGACCACATCCTCAAGTTCGAGGGCTGCTTCCACGGCGCGGGTGACCCGTTCCTCGTGAAGGCGGGCAGCGGCGTGGAGACGCTGGGCCTGCCGGACTCGCCGGGCGTGCCGTCCGCGCTGGCGTCGCTCACGCTCACCGCGCCCTTCAACGACCTGGAGGCCGTGGAGCGCATCTTCAACGAGAAGGGCCAGGACATCGCCTGCGCCATCATCGAGCCCGTGGTGGGCAACATGGGCGTGCTGGTGCCGCGCCCCGGCTACCTCGAAGGGTTGCAGAAGCTCTGCCAGAAGCACGGCGTGCTCTTCATCCTGGATGAGGTGATGACGGGCTTCCGGCTGGCGCGCGGCGGCGCGCAGGAGCTGTACGGGCTCAAGCCGGACCTGACCACCATGGCGAAGGTGGTGGGCGGCGGCATGCCGCTGGGCGCGTACGGCGGCCGGCGCGACATCATGTCGAAGGTGGCGCCGGAGGGGCCCGTGTACCAGTCCGGCACGCTGTCCGGGAACCCGGTGGCGGTGGCGGCGGGCCTGGCCTGCGTGAAGGCGCTGGCGGCGCCGGGGACGTACCAGCGGCTGGAGCAGCTGGGCCTGCTGCTGGAGGAGGGCTTCCGCGCGGAGGCGAAGGCGGCGGGCGTGCCGGTGACGGTGAACCGCGTGGGCAGCATGCTCACGGTGTTCTTCACGGCGGAGCCGGTGTTCGACTACGCGTCCGCGAAGAAGGCGGACACGGCGAAGTTCGGGCGCTTCTTCCACGCGATGCTCCAGGAAGGTGTGTACCTGCCGCCCAGCCAGTTCGAGGCGGCGTTCGTGTCGCTGGCCATCGGCGAGCCGGAGGTGGCGCACGTGCTCGCCGCGGCCCGCAAGGCGTTCCGCGCGCTTGGCGACGCCCGTTGAGCCAGAGGCCCTGAGCGGGCCCGTGCGCTTCGGCCCCTACACCCTCGTGCGCCGCATTGGCGCCGGGGGGATGGGGGAGGTCTTCCTCGCGCGCGAGGAGGGCGTGGGGCGCGCGGTGGTGGTGAAGAAGGTGCTGCCGGGGCTGGTGGACAGCCGGCAGTTCGTGGGCCGCTTCCGCGACGAGGCCCGCGTGGTGGTGCGGCTGGCGCACCCGAACATCGCGCGCGTGTACGCGATGGGCGAGGTGGACGGGCAGCTGTTCCTCGCCATGGAGTACGTGCTGGGCAAGACGCTCAGCCGGCTCGCGTACCGCCTGCGGCAACGCCAGCGGATGATGCCCCTGGGGCCGCTGCTCCAGATGGGCATCCGGCTGTGCGAGGGCCTGGCGTACGCGCACGACGCGACGGATGAAGAAGGGCACCCGCTGCACCTGGTGCACCGCGACCTGTCCCCCGCGAACGTGTGCGTGAGCTACGCGGGCGAGGTGAAGATCATCGACTTCGGCGCGGCGCAGTCCACGCTGAAGGAGCAGCAGACGGCGCCGCGCGTGGTGATTGGCAACCTCACGTACATGGCGCCGGAGCAGGCCCGCAAGCGCACGGTGGACCGGCGCGCGGACCTGTACGCGGTGGGCGTGGTGCTGTGGGAGCTGTTCTCGTGGAAGCCGCTGTCGCAGCGGGGCGACCCGTTGGAGCGCTGGCGGCGCGCGGCCTATCCGCAGTGGGAGCCGGCGGGGCGCTACCGGCCGGACCTGCCGCGGGCGGTGGACGCGTTCCTGGCGCGCGCGCTGGCGTCCGAGCCGAACGACCGCTTCCCCACGGCGACGGCCATGGCGGAGGCGCTGGGCGCGCTGAAGGAGAAGCTGGCGCCCAACGTGACGGATCAGGACCTGGTGCGGCTGATGTCGGCGGCCTTCCCGCGCGAGAAGGTCATCGAGCAGCAGGTGCTGGACGACCTGCTGCGCGAGCAGCCCGAGCGCGCGAACACACGTCAGGAGTTCCCGTCCGTGCTCGCGCCCCCCGGGGCCGTGGATGCGGCGGAGGCGCTCCGCGCGCAGGAGGACATCGCGACGGAGGCGCTGGACGCGGCGAAGTTGCGGCAGGCGGAGAGCGCGGACGCCGCGAGGCCGCCACCGCCGGAGTACGCCAGCGTGGGGCAGCAGACCGAGGCGCTGGACGCGGCGAAGGTGGAGCAGGCGCTGCGCGCGGCGGCGGAGGCGCAGAGGCTCCGGGCGGAGTCTGGCGACGCGGCGGAGCTGCCGCGCAAGGCGCCTCCGGCGCGGCTGCACAACCTGGAAATCACCATGGATGCCTGGCTGCCAGGCATTGGCGCCGCGGAGCCCACCACGCCGGGACTTCCTCCCCAGACCCCGGAAGCGGCGTCCGGAGGGGCTCGCGCGCAGTGGACTTCCGGGCCGGGTGCGGACGAGGCCACCCCTCAAGAGGCTCCCAGCCCGCTGGTATCGCGTGGGGGCCCGGGCTCCGAGGACACCACCGACCCGGGGGAGCGGACCCCCACGCCCACGGCTTCGCCTTCGGGCAGGCAGGCTCCGGCGGAAGAACCGCCTCGGCCGGATTGGAATCCGGGCCCGGACGCGAAAGACTCCGTTACACACCTTCGAGCGTCTCACAGTGAGGGGCCCCCCCCGGCCCCGGAGGACTCACCGATGCAGAACCGCCCCTCGCGCCCGGGCTGGACTCCCGGCGCAGGCAGTGAGGACTCCACCACCAACGAGCGGCCCGCGCGCAAGAGCGCCACGGGCCTGCCCGCCGCCGGCAAGGGCGGCTGGACCCCGGGCTCCGGAGAGGACGACGCCACCGAGGGTGCCGGTTCCCTGCCCATGGCTTCGCGCCCGGACACGGACGACGACGCGGACGATGAGGGCACCGACGTCGACAATCCCGGCCGTCCCAAGGCGAGCGCGGCGCCGCGTGCCCCCCAGGCGCGTCCCGCCGAGGCGTTCCCGGACGCCACCCGCCCCATGTCCCAGGACGAGCTGCCGGTGCCCTGGACGTCGCAGGGCGCGGGCGAAGCCACCGAGGCCCTGGAGGCCGCGAAGATCTTCGGCGCCCTGTCCCAGACGACGGGCAACATGCCGGCCTACCTGGACGAGAAGGCCACCCCCTACGTCCCGCCCAAGGAGGCCCCGCGCCGCCAGGCCCCCGTCGTGAATGAGCGGCCCCATGAGACGCGCCCCATGCAGGTGCGGACCAAGACGCGCGAAACGCTCGTGGGCTACGACATGGACATCTCCGAGGCGCTCCGGCAAGCCGAGCTGAAGCGCCGCGAAGCCGAGCTCGCCGCCCAGAAGCGCGACAACAAGAAGAAGAAGCCCGTGAAGAAGTCCACGGGGGGCAACCCGCTCCAGGGCCTGTGGCCCATCCCGCCCCAGTACCGCTTCTGGGCCATGCTCGTGGTGGTGGCCCTGGCGTGCGGCCTGGGCTTCGGCGTGATGTGGCTCTTGCTGAGCGGCGGCGAAGGCGGCGGCTGATCAGTCCAGCGCCGGCAGCCGGTACTGGATGCCCAGCGACACGGTGGCGGTGCTCAGCCAGTTGCTCGTGAAGCCGTCGCCGAACTCGTCGTCGTTGTCGTCCGACGTGCCTCGCGCGCCGCCGCCCAGGTAGCGCAGGTTGAGGAAGACATCGACCTGGTCGGTGACACGCACGCCGCCGCGCAGGCTCGCGTCCAGCAGCGCGCCCGTCGTGGCCGAGTCGCTGTCGCCGTTGATGATGGCCGCCGGCGCGTAGCTGCCATCCGCCTCCAGCCCCACCCACCAGTTCTGACTCAACGGCCAGCGCACGCGCACCTTGAGCAGCGGCACCGGCCCCACGTCCCGGGTGGTCCGCCGCAGGGTCCCGTCCGCGGAGGTGAAGACGAACGTCGCGTTGCGAAGCTGGAGGGACGCGCCCACGGACAGCTCCCGCTCGGGGCCGCCGAGCAGGTCATAGAGGTAGCTGGCCCGGTAGAACGGGAACGCGTAGCGCACGTCCAGGTTCGTGTTCTCCGGGAACGTGAGCCCGTCAATCGTGACGTCCCGCCGCAGCACGACCTGCGTCTGGAGGTCCAACGGCTGCACCAGGAACACCAGCGTGTGCCGCCCGCGCAGGGACAGCTCCGCGCTCAGGCGTACGAACGTGTAGAGGTTGTCCTGCCCGCCGTCCTCCGGGAAGCGGAAGATGGTTCCATCGCTCCCCTGACGCAGGCTGTGCGCCAGGACGTCCAGGAAGCCCAGCTCCGCCACCGCGCGCAGCTCCACGCGCGGCTCCTCCTTCCGCGGCGCGTCCTCCTCCGCGCGAGCGGAGCCCGCCATCCCGAACAGCCACGCCAGCACTCCTGCCACGACTTGCGATCCGCGCATGGTCATCCCCTGGGAGGTGCACCCTCGAGGCCGGCAGCAGACGCGACCCGGGCGCGCGAAGGGGATTTTCGAGCGGGGGACTGTTCACTCTCCCCCGCGCGCCTTGCCGTCACGCGCCCGTCAGGGGCAGGTTCGGCGCCACCGGCGGCTCCAGCGGCAGGAAGAGGCGGAAGATGGTGCCCCTGCCCGTCTCCGGCGCGTCCAGCGACACCTGGCCCACGTGTGAATCAATGATGCGCTTCACCACGGCGAGCCCCAGCCCGGTGCCCTGGGCCTTGGTGGTGAAGAAGGGCTCGAAGACGCGCGCGCGCAGCTCCGCCGGGATGCCCGGCCCCGTGTCGCTGATCTCCACCTGCACGCCGGCCCGGTCCAGCCACGCCTTGCGCGCCACCACGCGCAGCGTGCCGCCCTGGGGCAGCATGGCCTGCACGGCGTTGAGCGCCACGTTGAGGAAGCACTGGCGGATGAGCCGCTCGTCCACCGTCACCGCCGGCACGTCCTCCTCCATCACCCACTCCACCCGCACTTGAGACGGCGAGGTGCCGCCCACGTCGGCGAGCGCGCTGCTCACCGCCTCCTCCAGCAGCTGCGTCACCGACACCGGATACAGGTGTGGCGACGGAGGCCGCGCGAACGTGAGCAGGTCCGCGACGATGCGGTTGAGCCGGTCCGCCTCCTCCCCCACGATGTCCACCAGCGGGATGGCCGGACTCTCCGGCCCGATGATGCGGCGGATGGTGGCCACCGAATTGAAGATGGCGCCCAGGGGGTTGCGCACCTCGTGGGCCACCACCGCGGACAGCTCACCCAGCGCGACCAGCCGCTCGCGGTTCACCAGCTGCTCCTGCGCGCGCGCCAGCTCCGCGTAGCTCTGCTTCAGGTCCTCCACCAGCCGCGCGCCCTCCAGCGCCAGCGACAGCTGGTTGGCGATGGCGTCCGCGCGCTCCAGCTCGGAGGGCGTGAAGCGGCGCGGCCGGCGCGTCTCCACCATCACCGCCACGCCCACCATCTGGTCATGCACGGCGAGCGGCAGCGCCATGTACGACTGGGCCTCCGCGGCCTGGCGAAGCTCGTCGTCCGCCCGCACCTCCAGCCGCGCGTCCTCCACGCGCAGCGGCTGGCGCGTGCGGTACACCTGGGCCGCCAGCGAGTTCGACGACAGGTCCAGCGGCACGTGGAGCCCCACCAGCTCCGGGTGGCCGCCCGTCGCCGCGCGGATGGCGAGCCTTTCGCCCTGGGCATCCGGCAGGAGCACGTACGCGTCCGGCACGTCCACGATGCGCGCCAGGCTGGTGACACCCGTGGCCAGCAGCCGGTCCAGCTCCAGCGTGGCCGCCAGCGCCTTGCCCACCTCGTGCATCAGCGCCAGGTCCTCCGCCCGGCCGCGCACCTCGTCCAGCAGCCGGTGGGATTCAATGGCCGCCGCGAAGTGCGTGCCCATGGCCTGGAGCGTCTCCACCTCCAGCGCGGTGAGCCGGCGGCGCGCATGGAACAGCACGCTCAACGTGCCCACGCCGCGCGAGCGCACCCGCAGCGGCACCGACACCAGCGTCTGGAACGCCAGCGCCCGGAGCGCGTCGCGCGTGGCCGCGGGACACGTCTCCGCGTCCAGCACCTGCACCGCGTCCGGCATCCCGCCCGGACGGGGAAGCGACCCCAGCCGCGCGCGGCGCACGCGCGCCACCGCGTCCTCGGACAGGCCTCGCGCGTAGACGAGCTCCAGGGACTCGCCCGACTCGTGCCGCGTGTCCGCGGGCAGGAGCAGGCACACGGCATCACAACCCAGCAGGCCTGAGATCTCCTCCGTGCCGGAGCCGAAGAAGGCGCGCGGGTGGGGCGCGGACGCGGCCTGTGACGCCAGCCGCCCCAGCGCGGTGAGCGCCGTCGCGCGCACGCTCAGCCGCTGGATGGTGCGCGCCGCGTCCAGCGCGGATGACACCTGCTGGCCGAACAGCCGCACCGCGGCCACGTCCTCCTCGCTCAGCCAGTCCGCGGCCAGCACCAGCATGGCCATGGGCGCGTTCTCCACGTCGATGCGCACGCCCACCGCCCGGTGCGTCTCCACGCGCCGGAACACCGCCAGCACCGCGTCCATGCGCGCTTCGGACACGAACCGGGACGCCTCCACGCCCAGGTCCTCCACCCACGCATCGCCGTCGCGCCAGGTGCGCACCAGCGCGGGCGCCCAGCCGCCAGGGGTCTCCACCCGCACGCGGCCTCCCAGCGACGGCGCGTGCGGCACCATCCGGGGGGACAGCCCCGCCACGGACAGCTCCACGCCCACGCCCCGGGGCGTCAGCCACGCGAAGCCCAGCTCCAGCGCCTCCAGTCCCCGGAACACCTCCTCGCGCACCGCGTCCTCGGAGTGCAGCGCGCGCACCGCGCTCCCCAGCTCCGCCAGCCGCCGCAGCACCATGCGGCGCCGGACCCGGGACGTCACATCGCGCACCTGCACCACCCAATCCCGGGCGTGCGGGTGCACCGTCAATTCCACGCGCAGCCCGCCAGCGCCCACGTGCAGCCACGCTTCGTAGGTGCCCGCCACGGGTGACGAACCCAGCCGCCGCGCGAGCCGGTCCGCCGGGTCCTCCAGCGGCCCCGGCTCCCACAGGAGCGTTGTCACCGGCCTGTCCAACAGCTGCTCGCGCGCCACGCCCAGCAGGCGTGACAGGGCCGCGTTGGCGTGGATGAGCAGGCCGTCCCGAAGCACGAACACGCCCAGGGGCATGTCGTCGAAGAGGCGGTACACCGCCTCCGGTTCCTCGGAAACCGTCCCCACCCGACGGTTCGTGCGCTCTGTGCTCCTC
>NZ_RAWC01000198.1:0-16949 GCF_003611685.1 Corallococcus sp. CA049B
GCGCCGCCCGTCTTGGCCAGCACCTTCGTGATGGCCGCCGTCAGCGACGTCTTGCCGTGGTCCACGTGCCCAATCGTTCCGATGTTCACGTGGGGCAGGCTGCGATCGAACTTTTCCTTGGACATGAACCGCTCCTCACGACGCCGCCGGTGCGACCCCGGCGGTATAGGACTTCGGGAGAACTTCCGAGGGGTGCTGCGTGTGCTTCAAAGCCGCTGGAACGTCAACAGAATTCGCCCGGCGGCTCCCCCTGCGGGCGAGAGGTCAGTAGCTCGAGTTGAGCGCTGACTTCGGCGCGGGTGCGTAGTGCTTGAACTGCATGGTGTAGGTCGCCCTTCCCTGGCTCTTGCTCCGCAGGTCGGTCGAGTACCCGAACATGGCGGCCAGGGGCACCTCCGCCTGGATGGCCTGCACGCCGCCAGGCCGGGGCACCATGCCCAGGATCTTCCCGCGCCGGCCGTTCAGGTCGCCGATGACGTCGCCCATGGCGGCCTCCGGGGTGACGACCTCCGTGGCCATGATGGGCTCCAGGAGGACCGGGTTCGCCGCGCGGACCGCGTCCTTGAAGGCCATGGAGCCGGCGATCTTGAACGCCATCTCCGACGAGTCCACGTCGTGCATGGAGCCGTCGTAGGCCTCCACCTTCACGTCCACCATGGGGTAGCCGGCGACCGGGCCGTTCTGCATGGCTTCCTTCGCGCCGTCGCGCGCGGCGTCCACGAACTCCTTGGACACGGCGCCGCCGGAGATGGTGCTGACGAACTCGAAGCCCTTGCCGGGCTCGTTCGGGGATACGCGCAGGTTGATGTGGCCGTACTGCCCCTTGCCGCCCGCCTGGCGGATGTACTTGCCCTCCGCGTCCTTCGTCGTGGTCACCGTCTCGCGGTAGGCCACCTGCGGCTTGCCGATGTTCGCGTCCACCTTGAACTCGCGCAGGAGGCGGTCGACGATGATTTCCAGGTGCAGCTCGCCCATGCCGGCGATGAGCGTCTGGCCCGTCTCCTCGTTGGTGCGCACGCGGAAGGACGGGTCCTCCATGGCCAGCCGCTGCAGGGCCTGGATGATCTTGTCCTGGTCCGCGGTGGACTTCGGCTCGATGGCGATGTCGATGACGGGTTCCGGGAACTCCATCCGCTCCAGGATGACGGGCTGCTTGTCGTCACAGAGCGTGTCGCCCGTGGTCGCCAGCTTCAGGCCCACCACCGCGCAGATGTCGCCGGCGAAGCACTCCGTGAGCTCGTCCTTCTTGTCCGCGCGCATCTGCACGAGCCGGCTGACGCGCTCGCGCTTGCCCTTCACGGAGTTCCACACCGCGGTGCCCGCCTCCAGCTTCCCGGAGTAGACGCGCAGGAACGTCAGCGTCTGCGAGGAGAAGGACGGGTCGTTCATGATCTTGAACGCCAGCGCGCTGAAGGGGGCGTCGTCGCGCGTCTCGCGGATGACGTCCTCGCCCTTGGGCGTCTTGCCGTGGATCGGCGGGATCTCCAGCGGGCTGGGCAGGTAGTCCACCACCGCGTCCAGCAGCGGCTGCACGCCCTTGTGGCGGAACGCCGAGCCGCAGAACACCGGGAACAGATTCAGCCCCACGCACCCCTTGCGGATGGCGCCGCGCACCTCGTCCTCGGTGAGTTCATCACCGTTGAGGAACTTCTCCGTGAGCGCGTCGTCCTGCTCCGCCGCGGCCTCCAGCAGCTCGCCACGCGCGGTGGCGGCGGCTTCCTGGTACTCGGCCGGGATGTCCACGATGTCGAAGCGGCTGCCCTGCTCCGAGTCCTGGAACACCAGCGCCTTCATTCGCACCAGGTCGATGACGCCCTTGAGCTTGTCCTCGCTGCCCAGGGGCAGCTGCATGCGCACGGGACGCGCGCCCAGCTTCTCCTTGATGGTGCCGACGGACATCTCGAAGTCCGCGCCCACACGGTCCATCTTGTTGATGAAGCAGATGCGCGGGACCTTGTAGCGGTCCGCCTGGCGCCACACCGTCTCCGACTGCGGCTCCACGCCGTTGACCGCGTCGAACACGGCGATGGCGCCGTCGAGCACGCGCAGCGAGCGCTCCACCTCGATGGTGAAGTCCACGTGCCCCGGCGTGTCGATGATGTTCACGCGGTAGCGCTGACCCATCCGCTCCCAGAAGGCGCTGATGGCCGCCGAGGTGATGGTGATGCCGCGCTCGCGCTCCTGGACCATCCAGTCCGTGGTGGTGGTGCCTTCATGCACCTCGCCCATCTTGTGGATGGCGCCTGTGTAGAACAGGATCCGCTCGGTGGTGGTCGTCTTGCCGGCATCGATGTGCGCCATGATGCCGATGTTGCGGTAGCGCTCGAGGGGGAACTCACGGGCCATGACTCGGTTCCTTCCAGACGTCTCAAAGCTTCTGCCAGGGCAGATAAACAAAACCGCCCGGACGCTGGCAGCGCATCCGGGCGGCAACCGCGAAGCCCCTTTCGGGACCTACCAGCGGTAGTGAGCGAAGGCCTTGTTGGCTTCCGCCATCTTGTGCGTGTCTTCACGCTTCTTCACCGCGTTACCGCGGTTGTTGGCGGCGTCCATGATCTCGCCGGCCAGCTTCTCCTGCATGGTCTTCTCACCGCGCGCCTTGGCGTAGGAGATGATCCAGCGCATGCCCAGCGCGACGCGGCGGTCCTGACGGACCTCCACGGGGACCTGGTAGGTGGCGCCACCGACGCGGCGGCTCTTCACCTCGAGGACGGGCTTGACGTTGTCCAGGGCCTTCTTGAACGTCTTGAGGGGGTCTTCCTTCGCGCGCTCCTCCATGAGGGCGAAGGCGCCGTAGCACACGCCCTCCGCGATGGACTTCTTCCCCTTGCGCATCAGGTCGTTGACGAACTTGGTGACGAGCCGGTCCTGGAACTTCGGATCCGGGAGAATCTTCCGCTTGGCGACTACGCGACGACGAGGCATCTCTTCCCTTACGCCCCACTCTCCTCACTCGGAGGAAAGCCTTGTTCAGGGGCTTCAAGAACGACTGCTTGGAACTTCCAGGGACACTCCCCAGGGTGTGGGGCCAGCGTCCAACACTGCTTCAGGTACCGCGAAGGTGTTCCGCGCCAACGACGCGCGGGAGAACCGGACTAGCTCGGGCGCTTGGCGCCGTACTTGGAGCGGCTCTGCTTGCGACCGGCAACGCCCACGGAGTCCAGCGTGCCGCGGATGATGTGGTAGCGAACGCCCGGGAGGTCCTTCACACGGCCACCGCGGATCATGACCACCGAGTGCTCCTGGAGGTTGTGACCCACGCCGGGGATGTAGGAAGTCACCTCGATGCCGTTGGTGAGACGCACGCGGGCCACCTTGCGGAGGGCCGAGTTCGGCTTCTTCGGGGTCGTGGTGTAGACGCGCGTGCAGACACCGCGCTTCTGGGGGCACTCCTTCAGGGCAGGGCTCTTGCCCTTGATGTTGAGCTTCTCGCGGCCCTTGCGGACGAGCTGGCTGATGGTCGGCACTGAAACCTCTTCTTCGTGGGAACCCCGCGTCCGGCTACACGAAAGCGGAGCATATCTACCTACAGGCTACACAAAAGGCCCGCGAGTATAGGGAGGGCCCCCCGGGTGTCAAGCATGGCCTGCCCCTGGGCCAGAACCGGCCAGAGGACCCGGGTGCATTCCCCTCACACCCGAAAAACCTGGGACGACGACAACGGGCGGACGCTCTACTCCCTTAAGGCCCTAGAAGTCGAGGACCATCACGATCGCGTCCTCGCCCTCGTCCACGTAGTAGTTCGGGCGGATGCCGACCGGCCGGAAGCCCAGCGAGCGGTAGAGGTTGAGGGCGGACTCGTTGCCCCGGCGAACCTCCAGGGTGGCCAGCGAGCAGCGCCGCGCCACGCCCCGGCGAAGCACCTCCTCCATCACGGCGCGCGCGACGCCCCGGCGGCGGTGCACGGGGGCGGTGGCGACGTTGAGGACATGGACCTCGTCGTGGACGATCCAGAAGATGGCCAGGCCCAGCAGGGCGACGCCGCCCTCGGGCAGCGGCTCCTCCACGAGGAGGATGGTGGACCAGTCGTGCTGGAGCTCGCGCCCGAGCAGCTCCGTGGACCAGGGGTTCTTGAAGGACGCCTTCTCCAGCGCCATCACCGCCGGCATGTCGTCCACGGTCATCTGCCGGATCAGGAAGCCCTTTGCCTTGTCGGGCGTCCCGTCGTCCCGCAGCCGTCTCATCGCCGTGCCTCCCGCGCGAAGGGCGCCACCCGCCGCACCTGCGCCGACTTGCGTACTTCAGCCAGGGCCTGGGCCGCCAGCTCTCCGTAGCGCGCCCGGACCAGCTCCTCGCGGATGGCCGTGCGCGCCGCCTGGTCGAACTCACCGGGGTACAGGTCCCGGTGGGCGTCATAGTGGTGACGGACCTCCGCCTCGCTCACCTGTGCCTTCAACCGGACGCGGCTGTCGAGGATTCGTTCCGCCCGCAGGCCCCGCGCCAGCACGGCCTCCAGGGCGTTCCGCTCCACGCCATGCCGGTCCAGGAAGCGCTGGAGCGCCACCTCCCCTCCCAACCGGGCCTGGATGGCGTCCAGCCGGGCCAGCACCTCCGCCGGTTCGGCCGGGAAGGCCTGCAGGCGGTCCGCGCTCAGGACCTGGAGGCGCTGGTTGATGGACAGCTCCAGGGCTCCCCGGAGCGTCTGCTCGTCCAGAGGCAGGGCGGCGGCCTGCACGGCCCCTCGCTGGATCAGCGCCACCCGGGCCTCCATCTCCAGCTCGCTCTGGGTGAGGACCTGGCCCTCGATGACCGCCACGACGCGGTCCACCACCCTGCCCTCCTCCACGGCGGGAGCGGGCGGCGGGGGGGCGGCGTGGGCGGTCACCCCGGACCCAGGGGCGATTCCCAGAGCCGCGGGGAGCAGCCCGCATGCCAGCCACAGGGGGGCCTTCCGGCGGGCGCGCGGTGCTGGCATGGCCTTCCTCATCGTGCGGCGACTGTAACCATCGCGGTGCTGTCCGGACATCCCGTGCTGGCGCTCACCACACCGCTGGTTACGTTCTCCCTTGTCGGGTACTGCACCACCGTAAAGACCTATGGCTGACGACTACTACCAGATTCTGGGCGTGCCACGGACGGCCTCGGCGGACGAGCTCAAGAAGGCCTTCCGGAAGCTGGCGCGCCAGCACCACCCGGACGTCAACCCCGGCGACAAGGGGGCGGAGGAGAAGTTCAAGCGCATCAACACCGCCTTCGAGGTGCTGGGCGACCCGAAGAAGCGCGCGCTCTACGACGAGTTCGGCGAGGACGCGGAGAAGATCGGATTCGACGAGAAGAAGGCCGCGGCCTATCGCCAGTACCGCGCCGCCCAGGCGGCCGGGGGCAGCGGGGGCGGAGGCATCCCCTTCAGCACCGAAGGCGTGGACCTGGGGGACCTCTTCAACGACATCTTCGGGCGCTCGGGTGGAGGCGGCGGGGCCGGCGGCTTCGACATCAACGACCTCTTCGGCCGGGGCCGGGGCGGCAGCCGGTCCACCGCGGCCGAGCGCGGCGATGACCTGACGACCCGCGTGCAGGTTTCCCTCGCGGAAGCCGTCACCGGCACCGAGCGCACGTTGACGCTCCAGCGGCCGGGCCGCTGCTCCAAGTGCCACGGCGAGGGCAACACCGGGAAGCTCGTGACGTGCCCCACCTGCAACGGCACGGGCCGGGCCCGGCGGGGCGGTGCCATGTTCGGCGGATCCGGCGTGTGCCCCACCTGCCGCGGCAGCGGGAAGGCGCCGGAGCCCTGCTCGCAGTGCGGCGGCAGCGGCATCAAGGAGGAGACGACCCGGCTGACGGTGAAGATTCCGGCGGGCGTCGTCACCGGCTCCAAGGTGCGGCTGGCCGGCCAGGGCGCGGCGGGCATCCAGGGAGGCGCTCCGGGGGACCTCTACATCGAGACGGAGGTGGCCGAGCATCCGCTGGTGCGCCGAGAGGGCGACGACCTCTACCTGGACCTGCCGGTGACGGTGTCCGAGGCGCTGCTGGGCGGCGAGGTGCGCGTGCCTACGTTCCAGGGTGAGGTGACGCTGAAGGTGCCTCCAGGTTCACAGTCCGGCCGCAAGATGCGCCTCAAGGGACGCGGCGTGCCGTCGCTCCGGGGCGGCACTCCGGGCGACATGTATCTGCTGCTCCAGGTGAAGGTCCCCGAGGAGGCCACGGACGAGGTCCGGGCCGCCGCGGAGACGCTGGCGCGGGCCTACCGGGGCGACGTGCGCCGGGAGCTGACGTTGTAGTTGTCGTTGCCACTTGTTCTGGAAGGCGCACCGTCCTACATGGCGCCTCCACTCTTCCGAATCTGGAGCGGGTACGTACCTATGGGTCTCTTTGATTTCCTCACGGGCGGCTCGGGCCCCGAAAAAGCCCTCAAGCTCAAGTCCAAGGTGACCCAGAAGTACGGGGAGCCGTCCACGCGGCAGAAGGCGCTGCAGCAGCTGGGGGAGATGAAGTTCCCCGAGGCCGTCACGGTGCTGCTCAGCCGGTTCACCATCACCGTGGACCCGCTCACCACCGACGCGGACGAGAAGGAGCACACCTTCGAGCTGATCAAGCACTTTGGCCAGGACGCCGTCGCGCCGGTGAGCGCCTTCCTCAAGACGAGCGATCAGGCCACGTCCTGGGCGCTGCGCCTCCTCCAGGAGCTGCTGTCCGAGGACGCGCTCATGGGCGTCATCACCGACACGCTCCAGCACCTGTCCTCGCGCTACACGCGCGACCCGGAGAAGAAGGTCGTCCTCCTCCACCACGTGCTGGGCAAGCAGGATCCGCGCGTGGCCCCGGCCGTCCTCCCCTTCCTGGAGGACATGTCCGACGACGTGAAGATCGCCGCCATCAACGTCCTGGGGCCCCTGAAGCACGAGCCGGCGCGCGAGCCCCTGCTCAAGCTGCTCACCTCCGAGGACACCGCGCGCCGCGTGCAGACCGTGGCGCTGGCGGCGCTGGCGGAGAGCGGCTTCGCCGTGCAGGGCTACCAGGAGAAGGTGCAGGCCGCCCTCGTGGAGCCCTACAGCCTGGACAAGGACGGCCGCGTCCAGCGCCGGACCTGAGTCAGTCCAGTCCCCCAGCCCGGGAAGCGGACAGCGGGGCTGGGGGGCTGTCGGGCACCTGACACGCTCGGCGTTGGTGGAGGGCACCAGGCTTCGGTGCGGTTCCCTCCCACGCGAGACATGAAGCAGGATTCACGTGTGCCATCGAAGAAGAAGGGTCCGCAGCTCGCAGAGGTAGTCCCCCTGCGTCCCGCCATCACCGCGAAGAAGGCCCCACCGAAGCGCGCGGCGAAACCGCCGCCGCCGGTGGACACGGACGCCGCCGCCCAGGCATTGCTGGAGATGGGGCGGCAGCTCACCGACAACGCCGGCCCCACCGAGGCCCTGCGCGCGCAGCTGCAGACGCTCCACACGCTGCTCAAGCCGAAGGTCTGCTACGTCGCGCGCCACTTCCCGTCGCGCAACCAGCTGCACGTGGAGCACGTGCGCGGACGCTACGACGAGCGCGTCACCGCCGCCGTCCCGGGCGAGGGCGTGGTGGGCCGGTGCTTCACCGACAAGGTGCTCCTGCGCGAGGACGACACCGTCGCCGTGCCCCTGGAGGGGCCGCAGGGCGTGACGGGCGTGCTCGTGGTGCTGGGCGCGCGCCGGAAGGCTTCCGACATCTTGATGCAGTCTCTGGCGTCGCAGCTCACCGCCGCCTACGAGGTGGCCCGGCTGCGCGACGACAGCGCCCGGCGCAACAAGGACCTGCAGACGGCCATCGCGGGCTTGAAGAGCCTGGAGCAGAACCGCGAGGAGCTGCTCGGCAATGTGTCCCATGACTTGAAGAACCCGCTCACCACCATCAAGGCCTACCTGGCCATGCTGGGCCGGGAGAAGCTGGGCACGCTGACGGACGGGCAGCGCCGCGCGGTGCAGATCTGCGATCGCAACGCGGACCGGCTGCTCCAGCAGGTGAACGACCTGGTGCTGATGTCCCGGCTGTCGTCCGGGAAGATGCAGCTCAACCAACGCCCCTTCGGCCTCAAGGCCGTGGCGGAAGAGGTGGTCCGCGGGCTGGGCGCCGTCGCGGAGCACAGCCGCGTGCGCGTGGTGATTCCCCCCTGCCCGGAGGTGTTCGTCCGGGGCGACCGCGAGCGCATCTCCGAGGCCATCCACAACCTGGTGGAGAACGGCATCCACCACAGCGAGACGGACGACGTCGTCGAGGTGAGCGTGTCGTCCAGCGAGGGCCTGGGCGTCCTCACCGTGAAGGACTCCGGCCAGGGCATGACGGCGGAGGCCCTGGAGCACGTGTTCGACTCGTTCTACCGCGCGCAGCCGGGCATGCCCCGTCCTCCGGGCACGGGCCTGGGCCTGCCGCTGGTCGCCAAGATTGTCGCGCTGCACGGCGGCCGCGTGGACGCCAGCAGCATCCTGGGCGAGGGCAGCACGTTCCAGATGGTCCTGCCCCTGTTCGCGAGCGCCGTGAGCGCCCCGGACGTGAACCAGGCCGCGCCCAAGGCGGGCGGCATCCTCCTGGTGGAGGACGACGTGGACTGCCGCGAGGTGCTGGAGCAGGTGCTGGAGCAGGAGGGCTACCGGGTGATGGCCACCTCCGGCGCCGCCGAGGCCCGCTCCATCCTGTCCCACATCCGCCCGGCCATGGTGCTGCTGGACCTGCGGCTGTCGGGGGAGGACGGACGCTCCGTGCTCCACTACATCCGCACCACGGAGTCGCTGGCGGACGTGGTCGTCTACATCATCTCCGGCGCGAGCGACGTCGCGTCCCTCACCTCGGGTGAAGGGCCGGACCGCATCGACGGGTACTTCGAGAAGCCGCTGAAGCTGCCCAAGCTGCTGGACACCGTGGCCTCGGTGGTGCGCCCCAAGAGCCGCGGCCCCGCCGTGCCCTGAACGACGCTCCGGCGCCTTCCCCACAGAAGAGGTGGATGGAAGGCGCCCCGCCTTGGGTAGTATCCGCGCGGTCCATGAGCACTTCTGTCTATAGCCGCTACCGCGCCGCGTTCGCCCAGGCCCTCGCCGGGGCCCTGGGTGTCCCCGCCGCTGACATCGAGCCCCAGGTCAAGCCCGCGGATCCCGCGCACGGTGACCTGAGCTTCGCCACCTTCCCCCTCGCCAAGGCGCAGAAGAAGGCGCCCCCCGCCATCGCCGCGCAGCTCGCGCAGGCGCTCCAGGTCCCAGGCCTGGAGGTCAAGGCCGTGGGCCCCTACGTCAACGCGCGCTTCCTTCCCCTCCCCTTCACGCAGGAGGTCATCGACGGCGTGCGCCTGGCGGGGCTCGCCTACGGCAGCGACGCGGAGGACGGCAAGGGCAAGACGGTGGTCATCGACTACTCGTCGCCCAACATCGCCAAGCCCATTGGCTTCCACCACATCCGCACCACGTTCCTGGGCCACTGCATCGCGAACCTGTACCGCGCGCTGGGCTGGCGCGTGGAGGGCATCAACTACCTGGGGGACTGGGGCAAGCAGTTCGGCCTCGTGGCCGTGGGCTTCCAGGAGTTCGGCAAGGAGGAGCTCCGGGAGGACATGGCGCACCTGGTCCAGGTCTACGTGCAGGCCAACAAGCGCGCCGGTGAAGACCCGGCCTTCGACGAGAAGGCCCGCGAGTTCTTCCGCCGCATGGAAGCCGGCGATACGGAGGCGATGAAGCTCTGGAACCAGTTCCGGGAGACGAGCCTCAAGGGCTTCAAGCGCGTCTACGCGCGCATGGGCATCGACTTCGAGCACATCGAGGGCGAGAGCCGCTACCAGGGCAAGATGGACGCGGTCATCGACCAGATCGCCAAGAAGCCCGGCGTGAAGGAGTCCCAGGGCGCCATCATCGTGGACATGCCCTACGCGGACGGCGAGCCGCCGGTGCTGCTCAAGAAGAACGACGGCAGCACGCTCTACGCCACGCGCGACCTGGCCGCCGCCGAGGACCGCCACGCGCGCTTCAACTTCGACAAGTCGCTCTACGTCGTCGCGCAGGACCAGGCGCTGCACTTCCGGCAGGTGTTCCGCACCCTGAAGGAGATGGGCCAGCCGTGGGCGGACAAGTGCGTGCACGTGCCGTTCGGCCGCATCCACGGCATGAGCACGCGCAAGGGCCAGGTGGTGGAGCTGGACCAGGTGCTGGACGAGGCGAAGGAGCGCGTGCTCCAGCGCGTGAAGGAGAACGTCGCGCAGGGCAATCTGGAGACGACCGACGCGGACGCGCTGTCGGAGCAGATCGGCCTGGGCGCCATCGTCTTCGGCGACCTCAAGCACAACCGCGCCAGCGACTACACGTTCGACTGGGACGAGGTGACGAGCCTGGAGGGGCACACGGGGCCCTATCTCCAGTACGCGCACGCCCGGAGCGCGAACGTGCTGCGCAAGGGCGGCGGCGTGCCCACGGCGTACGACCCCGCGCTGCTCACGCTCCCGGAGGAGCAGGCCCTGGTGCGTGAGCTGATGCGGCTGCCGGACACGGTGAAGGCGGCGGCGGAGCAGTACGAGCCCAGCCTGGTGGCGCGGCTGCTGCTGGACGTGGCGGCGGCGTACAGCCGCTACTACACGGCCGGCAACAAGGACCGCGACAAGCGCATCCTCGTGGAGGGGAATGACGCGGTGCGCGCGGCCCGGCTGGCGCTCACGGACGCGACGCGTATCACCCTGGCGGCGGGGCTCACCTTGCTGGGCATCCCGACGCCGGAAAACATGTAGCCTGGGGGGCTGCGATGGACACCGCGCTGGCGCAGACCGCGACGCAAGGAGAGGCCTTGAAGGAGGAATTCGGTCCCATGTCCCGGGTGCTCGGGGCTCGGTACTTCGACGGGGTGCACTTCCCGCCGGAGGCCGAGAACGAGCTGCGCGCGCTCAGCGCCCGGGGCTTCGTGGTGCACGTCATGCGCACCACGGCGTGGATCAACTTCCTCTACATCGCGTGGGCCATGGTCCGGCGGGCCATGCCGCCCATCCGCGCGGTGGTGAACCTGCGCCCGTGGTTCACCAAACCCTGGCGCCAGACGGCCCAGGGCGGAGCGGTGGAGGAGCGCTTCCGCTACGCCCGCGAGCAGGGCGGCAGCGGCCTGGTGTTCCTGCGCCGCACGGCGCTCCTGCACGCCTCCGGCAAGGAGACGCGCGAGGACCCCTTCCCCGAGCTGGTGCGGCTGGCGCGCGGCTCCGAGCGCCCGGTGTTCCTGGTGCCGGAGCTGTTCGTCTGGGAGAAGCGCCCCGCGAAGCTCAAGCCGGGCTGGCGCGACGCGCTGTTCGGAAGCCCGGAGGCGCCGGGCTTCGTGCACTCCATGGTGGCGTTCTTCCGCAACTACAAGCGCGCGCAGTTCCGCGTGGGAGAGCCCATCGACCTGCGCAAGTTCATCGAGGAGAACCCGGGCGTCAGCGACGAGGTGCTGGCGCGCAAGGTGCGCAGCACGCTGCACGTGTTCCTCGCCCGTGAGACGCGCGCGGTGTTCGGCCCGCCGCAGAAGCCCACGGACCGGCTCATCGAGGAGACGCTGCGCGACCGTCAGCTGCGCAAGGTGCTGGACGAGCACGCCGCCGCCACGGGCCGCAAGCCGTCCAGCGTGTACCGCGAGGCCCAGCGCAACCTGGAGGCCATCGCGGCCAAGCCCAACCCGTCCGTGCTGGCGCTCATCGCGCCGGTGCTCGAGTGGGTGTTCAACCGCATCTACGACGGCATCGGCGTGGACGAGGCCGGGCTGCACCGCGCGCTCAAGGCCGCGGGCAAGGCGCCGGTGGTGCTCTGCCCCAGCCACAAGAGCCACGTGGACTACCTGGTGATGAGCTGGGTGCTCTGGAACCGGGGCTACACCGCGCCGCTGGTGGCCGCGGGCGCGAACCTGTCCTTCTGGCCCCTGGGCGTGCTGTTCCGCCGCTGCGGCGCGTTCTTCCTGCGCCGCTCGTTCAAGGGCGACAAGGTCTACGCCGCGTCCTTCAAGGCGTACATCAAGAAGCTGGTGCACGACGGCCTCCACCAGGAGTTCTTCCCGGAGGGTGGCCGCTCGCGCACGGGCAAGCTGCTCACGCCCAAGCTGGGCATGCTCACGTGGCAGGTCGAAGCGGTGCTGGATGGCGCGCGCAACGACCTCTACTTCGTGCCCGTCTCCATCGACTACGAGAAGGTGGTGGAGTCCGACAGCTACTCGAAGGAGCTGGCCGGAGGGGAGAAGAAGCCGGAGGACCTCAAGGCCCTCTTGAGCGCGCCCAAGGTGCTGGCCGCGCGCTACGGGCGCATCCACCTGACCTTCGACGAGCCGCTGTCGCTGGTGGAGTTCATGAAGGCGCGTGGCCTGTCGCCGCAGGAGCCGGTGACGGACGAGCAGAAGAAGGGCCTGGTGCGCGCGCTGGGCAACCGCGTGATGTACGGCATCAGCAAGGTGTCCACCGTCACGCCGCACGCGCTGGTGAGCGCGTCGCTCTTGGCCCACCGCCGGCGCGGCCTCACCCAGCGCGAGCTCACGGACCGGATCAGCCTGCTGCGCCGCATCGCCTCCGAGGACGGCGCGCGGCTGTCCAAGGAACTGGCCAACGCGCCGAGCAACCCGGAGACGCTGGGCCCCATCCAGGACGCGATGCGCGAGTTCATCTCCGACGAGATGGTGCGCACGCAGGAGGCGCGCGGTGAGGTCAGCTACCAGGTGGAGGACTCGCGCCGCCCGGAGATGTCCTTCTACAAGAACACGCTGATGAACCTGGTGGCCGCGCGCAGCCTGGTGGCCAACGCGCTGCTCGCGGGCACGCCCGCGCCGTATGACACCGTGAAGGCCCGCGCGCTGTTCCTGTCGCGCCTCTTCAAGGTGGAGTTCATCTACCGGGTGGGTGCGTCGTTCGACACCATCTTCGCCGAGTGCGTGGAGCGGCTCGTGCGCATGGGCCTGGTCATCCACGACGGTGACACGCTCACGCGCGCGCCGGAGGCCCACGCCCAGCCGGACCTGGAGTTCCTGGCGGACCTGCTGCGCGACTTCCTGGAGGCCTACCTGCTGGCCGCCATGACGTTGCCGGACGTGGCCGCGGGCGTGGCCACCGACCGCAAGACGTTCGTCAAGCTGGCGCTGGAGACGGGGCGCGGCGAGTACAACGCCGGCCGCATCACCGCCGCCGAGTCCCTGGCGAAGACGACGCTGGAGAACGCGGTGGAGTACCTGTTGGATCAGCGCATCCTCGTGGAAGAGGACAAGAAGCTGCGGCTGGGTGACCCGGCCTCGGCGGCGGAGCTCCCCCGGAAGAACCCGCTCGCGGAGGAGATCCGCGGCTACCTCCACCGGGCCTGAAGAAGCTCCTCGCAGCGCCTCGAAGCGAACGCGGCACCCCACCCCTCTCCGCCCGACGGAGAGGGGGCAGGAGACGACACGGTGGACGAAGCCTCCCCTTCCAGCGACCCGCGGCCGGCGGAGGCCCCCGCGCCGCTGACGCCGCCCCACCCCGTGCTCGCCGCGTCCCTGGCCTTCGGGCTCTTCGTGTCGGTGGGCGCCGTCACCCAGTTGCTCAACCCCGCCTTCGGGGTGTGGTTCACGGAGGTGTTCCTCTTCCTGGGCCTCGCGTGGATCATGGTGCGCCGCTCGGGGTACCGGCCCGCCGCGTACGTGGGCCTCACGCCGTTCCTGGGCGCTCCCACCCTGTTCGGCTTCCTGCTGGGCGTGGCCAACTTCGTCGCCGTGGTCGTGCCCGTGCAGTTCCTCGCGCAGAAGGTGGCCCCCGCGTGGCTGCGGGAGATGTTCGATGCCTCGCGCCTCTTCGAGGGCCAGTCGCCGGTGGAGCTGGCGCTGCTCCTGGGCGGCGTGTCCGTGGCCGCGCCGCTGTGCGAGGAGGTCTTCTTCCGCGGCCTCTTCCAGCGCTCCCTGACTCCGCCGGCCCCCGCGTCCCCCTGGCGCGCGTTGATCATCTCGTCCGTGGTGTTCAGCGCCTTCCACCTGGACCCGGTGGGCTTCCTCGCCCGCGCGGAGCTGGGACTGCTGTTCGGATGGCTCTTCTGGCGCACCGGCTCGCTGTGGCCGGGCATCGCGGCGCACGCGGCCAACAACATCGTGTCGTCGGCGCTGTTCCTCATCGCCACGCACTCGGGGCTCGCGAAGGAAGGCGCAACGGACGACGTGACGGACTGGCGCGCCGTGCTGGGCCTGGCGCTGGTGGGCTGGACGGCGCTGCTGGGCCTGCGCGCTGCCTCCCGGCACTTCCCTGCCGTGTGGGGACGCGGCGCTCCGCCCAGCGATGAAGAGGTGCGCGCCACGAAGCCCGTGCCCCTCTTCGCCCTCCAGTTGCTGCCCTGGGTGGCGGCGGCCACGCTGTCCCTGGTGGGGCTGGGCCTGGTGGATGGGCGTGGCGTGTCGTTGAGCGTCTACGACGTCCAGCACCCGGTGGAGCCGCTGCCCAAGGACGCGGACCCGGCGCTCAAGGCCGAGCGCAAGGCCATGCGGCAGCTGCGCGACGCCGTCCGCAAGGGCGAGGTTCCCATGGAGGCCTACGAAGAAGAGCGGCTGCGCCAGTCAGAGGCGTATGGCCCCAAGAAGGGCAAGGGCAAGCGCCGCCGTTGAGGCCCGGAGGGATGGCGCCCCCCGGGCACCGCGTCACTCCTCCGGCGTGTACGAGCTGACGTGGAACACCGGCCCCACCATGGCGGTGGTGACGGCGTCGCGCTGGATGCTGCCCTCGGCGGAGATGCGCTGACCGTCCTTCTTGATCTTCCGGTCACCGCCCGCGAGCTGGTACGTCCGGCCGTCGTCTGCCTTCAGGACCCACACGCCGCCCTCCAGGTCCCGGTACTGCACCGTGCCGGAGAGCTTCATGCGTCCTCCCGCTTGAGCATCGCGCGGGCGATGACGAGGCACACCACCGTGTTGAAGCCCAGCCATGGCTTCGCCAGGAAGGTGAAGGGCATCCACGCCAGCGCCGGAGCGCCCACCCACGCCGCGTAGGCCAGGAAGCCCGCGAAGCCCAACGCCAGGCCCCCCACCGCCGGCCGGAAGCCCCGCCACGCGATGGCCGGCAGCGACAGCACCAGGGGAATGAGCGCGCTGTAGAACAGCGGGTTCACCGCGCCCCGTCCGAAGATGATCCGCTGCCAGTCCGGGATGGGCAGCGACGCCACGCTCACCACGTCCTGGGCCGCGCCCGCCGCGCCCGCGAACCAGGTGCGCAGGAAGAAGAAGCCCACCGTGGAGAGCACCAGCGGCACGAGGAACGCCGGGCGGAAGAGGATGTTGAGGTAGCCCGGGCGCTCGCGGCCGCGCAGCGTGAGCAGCACCAGCGCGAGCAGCGCCGCGGCCCAGCCCAGCGACGGCCACCGGGGCGAAGCGCCGTTGAAGGCCTTCAGCGAGGCATTCGCGTTGAGGACGCCGTGGCCGTACTCCTCCGACCAGGCCTGGTTCTCCGTCGCCCTGGCGCCGGCGTAGAGCGCCTGCTCCACCTCGTCCGGCGTGGTGGCGCCCGCGCCGTAGAGCATCGCGGCGACGGCGGCCACGTGCGGCGCGGCCATGCTGGTGCCCTGGTACCAGGCGTAGATGGAGCGCGACGGGTCGCGCGGGTCGATGGTGTTCTGGAGGATGCCGCCCGTATCGCCCCGGCTCTTGTCACCACCGGGCGCCGCGATGTCCAGCTCCTTGCCGTAGGACGAGTACGGCGCGCGCGTGCCAGACGGGCCCACCGCGCTCACCGCCACCGCGCCGGGGTACGCCGCGGGGAACTCCACCCTGCCGCGCCCGGTGTTGCCCGCCGCGGCCACCACGGTGACGCCCTTCTTGCGCGCGTAGTCCACCGCGCTGGCCATGACCTGCGAGTACAGGCCACCGCCCAGCGACATGTTGATGACCTTCGCGTCGTGGTCCGCCGCGAAGCGGATGGCGTCCGCGATGTCCGCGGAGGTGCCGCTGCCGAAGTGGTTCAGCACCTTGAGCGGCATCAGCGTCGCGTCGAACGCCACGCCCGCCACGCCCTCGCCGTTGTTGGTGGCCTGCGCGATGGTGCCCGCCACGTGCGTGCCGTGGCCGTGGTCGTCGTTGGCGTGCTCGTCGTCGTTGACGAAGTCATAGCCCTTCACGAACGACACGCCCTTCAGGTCCGGCACCTGCTTGAAGTCGTCGTGGTCCTCGTAGGCGATGCCCGTGTCGATGACCGCCACCACCACGCCCTTGCCCCGGTTGCCGTCCCAGGCCTTCGGCATGTCGATCATCCGGAGGTTCCACTGGGACTCGAACTGGGGGTCGTTCGGCGTGTAGCTGGTGCGCACCTGCATGAGCGGCTCGGCGGACTCCACCGCCGGGTTCTGGCGGATGCGCTGGAGCACGTCCTCCACGCCGTCCACGCCCACCGCCAGCGTGACACCCGTGCGGGGGCCCTCCAGGGAGTTGAACTCCAGGTCCACGCCCCACTCCTGCTCCCAGGCGTCGAACTGCTCCTTGGTGGTGCCATCCTTGAAGTCCACCACGATGGCGCCGGACACCACGTCGTCCGAGCCCTCCGCCACCGCCCGGGACACCTCCGCCCGCGCGGCCGCCAGGTCCTGCCCGGCCGGGGCCTCCGGCTCCCGCGACGCGGAAGCGCACGCCGAGGCCGACAGGGCCAGCGCCGCGAGAACCACGTTCCATCGCCTCATCCGCATCGGGACACTCCTTGAACGAAGACGCCTCGAAGACCCACTACGAACGCACGGCGGGACGATTGGGTCTGCGCTTTCAGTCTGTCCGCCCCCCGGCCGGCCGTGCAAGGCGCCGGGGTTGAAGAAACGTGAAGAAGTCCAACGGTTTGCACGCCACCGCCCTACCCGCCCGCCAGGCGCTGGAGCCACGCCGCCGCCGCCCGCCCCACCTGGGGAAGGTTGCGATGGAAGGTCGCCCCGGCATCGTCGATGACCTCTAAATCGCCCCCGGCCTCCGCGACAGCCGCGGCCAGCGCCGCCCGGGGCACCCGGGTGTCCTGCGCCCCGACAATCACCAGCAGCGGACACGACAGTCGCACGAGTGACAGCGGGTCCACATCCGGCGCCACCAGACAC
>NZ_RAWC01000199.1:0-16775 GCF_003611685.1 Corallococcus sp. CA049B
CTTGGGGGCCGGGCTGTGGGCGGCGGAGCGCAGCCGGCGCGCGGTGTTCTGGCTGAGCGGCCTGGGGTGCCTGGTGGTGGAGGGCTTCCTGGTCGCGGGGGACATGGCGCGGCATCCGCACCTGTACGCGGCGACGCTGTACGAGCGCTCGGAGGTGACGGCGGAGGTGCTGCGGGCGCTGAGCGGCACGCAGCCGTCGGGTTGGGTCATGGCGGCGCTGGTGCCGCCGGTGATGAGCGTGCTGGCGGTGGTGGGACGGTGGCTGGCGGAGTCGACCCGCTGGCGCGGCGTGCTGGGCGGCGTGACGGCCGCGGCGGCGGTGGCCGGCTTCACGGGGCTGGGGCTGGCGCGGACGGAACAGGGGCCGGAGTCCACCGTGCCTGCGCGGCCGAACCTGCTCATCCTGGCGTCGGACGGGCTGCGGCCGGACCACCTGTCGGGCAACGGCTATTCGCGGTCCACGTCGCCGAACATCGACCGGTTGATGGAGGAGGGCACGCGCTTCAACGACACGGTGGTGCAGGTGCCGCGCTCGGCGCCGTCGTGGACGACGCTGCTCACGTCTCAGTACGCGGGCGAGCACCCGGTGGTGCACACGCTGGTGGGGCGCGAGGCGCGTGAGACGAAGCTCACCACGCTGGCGACAGCGCTCAAGGCGCAGGGGTACCGCACGGCGGTGGTGGCGGACTACGCGGGGGATCATTTCTCGCGGTTTCCGTATGGCTTCCAGGTGGTGTCCGCGCCGGACTTCCGCTTCCCGGACCTGGTGCGGCAGCGGATGTTGATCACCCACGTGGCGCTGCTGCCGTGGACAGCGCTGGCGCCGGGGCTGTTCAAGGAACGGGGCGAGTTCCCAGAGCTGACGGACCCTGCCCCGCTGCGCACGCGGGTTCGGCATGTACTGGATGGATTGCCGGAGGACGCGCCGTTCGCGCTGGTGGTGTTCGCGTCGTCCACGCACTTCCCCTACGCCGCGCCGTGGCCGCTGGAGGGCAAGTACGTGGAGCGGGGGTATCGGGGGCCGTGGAGATTCGGGGCGACGCCTCGGATGGAGGTGGATCCGGATGCGCCCGCGACCACGCCGACGGATGTCGCGGCGCTGGGAGCGAACTACGACGCGGGAGTGCGAACGTTCGACGGGTTGGTGGGCAACGTGCGTGCGGACCTGGAGCGGCGGGGGCGGTGGGATGACACGCTGGTCGTGCTGGTGTCGGACCATGGCGAGCACCTGGAGGACGAAGGGTTGGGCCAGGGGCATGGCGACCACCTGTGGGGCAGCGCGGGGCTGCGCATCCCGTTCGTGGTGCGGCTGCCCGGGCAGGTGGCCTCGGGGCGGCAGGTGACGCAGCGGGCGCGCTCGTTGGACGTGGCGCCGACGGTGTTGGATTTGCTGGGAGTGCCCGCGCCGGAGTCGTTCCGGGGACGCTCGTTGGCGCCGCTCGCGAGGCCGGGGCCGGAGCCCAAGGCGCTGCCGGATGTGCCCGCGTTGATTGAGACGGATGTGTGGTTCAGCGACCGGGATGTGCAGGCGTATCAGGCCGTGCGCATGCCGTATCCGTGGCTCTATGAGATTGCGATGGTGGAGGGCGACACGGGGGAGATTGCGCTGAAGCCGGAGTGGGAGGGACCGGTGCGCCGGGCCCGGCACCGTGGGCTCTATCTGGGCAGGTGGAAGTTGTTGGAGTTGCCCACGCCGGATGGGGTGCGCGTGCAGCTCTTCGACACGGTGTCGGATCCGGCGGAACTGCGGGACGTGGCGGGAGATCATCCGACCGTCTTGGCCACGTTGAGGGCGAAGCTCGCAGCGGAGCTACCGCACAATGCATGGGACTAATTCCGCGTCCCTTGTTGTGCTGTGTCCCATTCAACTCCATCGCCCTCCCCCAATGCCCGCAGCAAGAGGTGTGCCGCCCCACCCAACAACCACTCCTCCCCACAATCACACAGGGTTCACGCCACCGACAAGTCGGACAGCCTAGAATGTCTCCACAAGAGCTTCAGCACCAGCAATCAGTCTTAACGCATCGGACGCATCTGCAAGCATCCTCCTTTGCACTTCACCCATCGCGATTGGCACTCACCTCCCCTGGTGGCAGTAATGACCCGCCACACAAATTGCGCAAAGTTGGACCTCACTTCAACATGAAGCTTAGGTAGTGAGTGGGGATTCAACACGAGGCGCACGTGCTAACACGAAAAGAAATCGACGCACTGCCGGATGACAATAAAGCCAAATACATTTTCGGCAGCGTCCCCTGGCGGACATACATCTACCAAAGCCAAGCATCTCACTTCAAAAACTCAATCACCGGCACACCCTCAGACGAATGGGACGCAGTTCGCGTGGTGGACGCCAATCCCAACCTGGTTTGGCTAAAACCCAGCAATGCCGCCCCCGAGGTATCCATTCTATGCGAGGGCGATCCGGTCCGCACAGAATGGAGGGTAACGTTTGTTCGTTCGCCACGAAAGATCACACGAGTACAACTCCATCAGTGGACCGTCAAGGATGGGAAGCCAATAGCAAACCGAGGCATCACCATCCCCATAGAGGCGATTCCGCGAATCATTGATCTTTTCCGAATCGTACAGGATCTCCCTGACAATCAAGTCTCGCACAAGACCAAACTCGACGACAAGGCAGTCGCAGAACTATTCAAGCGCATTGCAGAAAATGAACGAGAAGCTCAGGCCCTGATTCGCGAATATCCTCAACTCATAAGGGCGCTTCGCAAGACAAAACTGGATGTTACAGCATTAACAAAGCTGCTTGAGGCGGGCGAAACCGAAGCCTCAGCCATGATTGACGCCGTATTGCGGAACGAAGGAGGTAAAGCTACGATATTGCGCCGACTTGAGAGCGCAGGAGTTACCGAGGAGGAACTTGCCAATCTGACATACCGAAAGGAACAACTAAAGGTCTTCCACCGACTCCTCACAGATCAAAATTACTTTGACTCCCGAATGCGTCAACTAAGCATTAAATCCGATCAAAGAGAGCGCGTCTGGCAGAACTTCCTTGAGAGCAATCGTTGGATATTCGGATACGGACTTAAGTTCCGATGGCTAACAGGAATTGACAACCAGCCTTTAGAGCGGGACTTGATCGGAGGCGATGTACTCGAAGGCGCCGGCGTTCGGATGGATGCTGTTCTACGAACTCGCGGCCGACTCGCGTCTCTCTGCTTCGTGGAAATTAAGCACCACCAAAGCGCGCTGCTACGGAAAGTAGGTAAGCCGTACCGAGGTGAGGCTTGGCTCCCGTCGGACGAACTGGCTGGGGGTGTATCTCAAATCCAGCGAGGCGTTTGGAAAGCCCTCCGGAGGCCGGGGGATGAATGGGAGGACTTCGCCGGCAATATACCCGTGCAGCCAAAGTCAATCCTCGTGATTGGCTCACTATCTGAATTCGCAACTTCCGATGGCCAGATTGACAAAGCCAAATACCGATCATTCGAACTCTTTCGCTCCAACACACAGTCACCAGAAATCATCACATTCGACGAACTCTTCGAACGGTGCCGATACATCGTCGAGAGCGGAGACGACGTGCCAGCCATGGAAAACTCCTCCGCCCCAGAGCCTTTGCATGAGCCCTCATCATTCCACGACGAAGAGGACGACGGAATACCGTTTTAGCAACGACTCCAGTTTTCCACACAAGCCGATGCACTTGCCTAAGCGAAATATTACGCCAGCTGAGGACTTGTCGCCTATGGACATGAATTGCTTTCTCCGTTGAGCCTGGCCGCCCAATCTCCCCATAAATACATGGGACAACTGCATCAAATGTTGTCGCCACCCTGCCGCAGCGCCATCACCACGCCCACGAACGCCAGCGAACACACCGCCAGCAGCGTCACGTGGACGGAGGCCGGCAGCTCCGTGGTGGACGGCGCATAGCGAGACAGCAGGAACGACGTCAGGTTGTTGAAGACGTGGACGAAGATGGGCAGCCGCAGGCTTCCCGTGCGCTCCGCGAGCCAGCCCAGGAACAGTCCCATCATCAAGGCCATGGGGCTGTGGATGGGGTCGAAGTGCAGGATGCCAAAGAGCGTGGCTGCTCCAGCGATGCCCGCCGTGCGCCCCCAGCGCTCCACGAGCCGCGTCTGCACATAGCCCCGGAAGAAGAGTTCCTCCGCGGTGCCCGCCACCAGCGCGCCGAAGAACAGCAACGCCGCGAAGGTCGCGAACGAGCCCTGGCTCGCGGCCTGCAGCCCCTTCAGCGACGCCGCGTAATTCCATACGCCCGCGAGCACCGACAGGCTCTCCATCGCCTGCCCCATCGTGAAGCAGCCCACCAGCGCGGCCACCCAGGCCCAAGCAGGTATCTGCATTCCCGCATCCAGGCGCAGCCGCTGCCTCAACGGCGTAGGGGACAGGAACCCGCCCAGGAGCGCAGCGACCAACCCCAGGCAACTGGACGTCATCACGGCCGCGACCATCAGCCAGGGCATCAACTTGAGTTTCTCCGTCAGGGCCTGGATGGCTCCAGTATCCTGCGGGCTCACTCCCGAGCGGAGCATCTCCATCGCCATCGCGATGCTGGCGGAGATGACGCCCCCGACGAGGATTGCCGTCACCAGGAGCGCGAACGCAACCAGGACCGTCCACACGCGTGGCGGCGACGTGGGGACCGGCGAATGGGCGGCGGAGGACAGGTCGGAAGGTGAATCCATGGCGGGCGATGGTAGCGCCCCAGTTTGAGCGAGAGGAGCGAGACCTCATCGCTGAATGCAGGACGCTCAGTGCATCACCCCCGTGGATTTGCTCAGGTTCGCAGTCCCGACGAAGGGCCATCCTCTGCATTCAGGCCTCTTCATCGGGGAGGAGCATCCGGAGCAGTTCGTCGTCAGGGGCGAGCGGGCGCCAGCCTGGGGATGGCGGAGTGGAGAGGAGCACATCGCTGGCCCGCTCAACGCGCTCTTGGTGAGTTTCTGGCATGTAACCACTCCATCGACCGAGCGCGATGGCAACGTTCATACGGGCTTCGTCGTCCACCACGGCAGGCCAGCCGTCAGGGAATTCGTCGGACAGCTCGCGCACGAACACATCGCGAACAAGACGTGTGACCCGCCGACTCTGCTCTGCCTCAGCGAGCAATCCGCTGAACACCTGCACCGCAGCGACATCATCTTCACCAGGCTCGTCGGCCAGTCTATGCAACGGGGCGGCAGGGCGTGCCTCAGCGAAGGCGGTGAGCGTGTCGTCACCACGCTCGCGGACCCGCTCATACAGGCGGGCCCTCACGTCGCCCTCCCACGGATGCCGGGCGGTCATGGACCCCTCCAGGAGGCGAAGTTCATTGGGATCCTATGGTCCGCCTGACGGAGCGCCTGTCCCGCGACGTCCAGGCGCTGGTTTCCAGACAGCGCTCCCTGCACGTCACCGCCCTCACCGATGGAGCGCCCGAGCTGCACACCTTGCTGGACGAGGCGCTGTCCGCCCACGCTCCCGCGGCCGATGCGGTGGTGCGTCTGGTGGACTTCTGGCGCTTGAGGGAGAAGCTCGGGGGCCGCGGCCCTCGTGGGGGCAGGCGAAGCACATGCCTCCGCCTTGTGTGAGAAGTGGAAGCTGTCTTGGAGAATCGCGGCGAGAGGATGCACTACGCCGAGGCACACGCGCGAGGGCAGCCCATTGGCAGGATGAAGTCATCCAGCGGAGGTTCCGGTCGGTGGAGCAAGGCGTTCATGGCCCGTCGAAGCCTCCTGTCAGCAGCAGCTATTCTCCGGTCTTGTTCACGAGCGGAGCCTGGCATGGCTCACTGGAGCAAGGCGAAGGGACGGCATCCTTGAAAAGGAGTGAACTTTTGTCCTCGAAGGTCACGACGAGGTCCATTGCCCCCTTCGGCATCGCGACAAGATCTTTACGCTCGATGAGAAAATTGACGGTTGCCGAATCCTCCTCGGCGACGGAGTAGTTTCCCCGGAAGACCTCCTTGCGCGTCGAGCTTTCAATGAGAGCGAGGTTCAAGCGTCCCTTGATGGTCGGAAGTCGCAGCCCGATCTTGATTTGGCCCTCCGCCCAGGTGGGCTTTCCAACTCTTGTGACGGGCTGCTCGAATCGAACCGGCCCCAGCGTCGCCTGGACTGTTGCATGGCTCGTGATTCGCGCCTTGAACAACAGGCCATCGCCAGGCTTGTTGAGCTTGTTCTTTCTCACAGCAAGAACAGCCTTGCGACTGGGCTCACTCTTCATTGAGTACTTCAAATCCGTGATCAACTCCTTGGACTTAAGATCATACACCTCCAAGGACAGATCGAACTCTTCCGGGGCATGAGCATAGACGACCTTGACGGTCGCAACCTTTTCGCACACACCATCCAGAACGATCCCGCCGTCATTTGACTTGAAGCAGTCACCTGGGGACAAGAAGAGCGATGGTGGGGTGCTCCCCTCCTCCTCCTTGCCCCTGGAACAGGTCTCCGTGTCATCAAGAAATGGAATGGCGGTCGTAGCGAAATACAGATTGTCCGGATTGAGCCTGCCGTCATATATTCCAACCAGGACATACTCCCCGTCTCCCTCCTGAATAAGAACTGGCGACCCGGAGCTTCCCGGCTTGGTATTGGCGATCTCTGGAGAGAACTCCATTTTCAAGAGTATGTCTCTCATTGAATTCCATATCGAATAGCGCCCAGCAACATATGTCGCAGTCGAAAGGATCGGAGTTGCCCGAGGCATCTTGGCATTCCCGCGATCCGGCCCAATGGGGAATCCAATGATGCTGACCTTGACGTAGCCAGTGGGAGGACATGCCAACTTGAGATCAGAAAAAGGCAATTCCTGCCTTGGAACGAGGACGGCGATGTCGGTGGTTGCGTCGTACCTCCTGATGCCGACAGAAGTCTCGACGAGCCGTTCCCTGTCCTGATTGGGGTACAGGAGCACGAATGGAGCCGCTCCGCTTGCGTCGATGCAATGCCCGGCCGTCAGGATCTTTTTCTTACCGAAGACGACGCCTGTGCAATGCTCACCCCCCACCCCAATCAAGGTGACAATTCGATCCTCCAGTCTGGGGGCGGTAGGAGAGTTTCCCGCTTGCGCCCAGGCTGCTGAGCTCCAGCCACTGGCGAGGGCAATCAAGGAAGAACCGATGGAAACGACTTGCTTCCAGCGCGCGATGGGCATGTTTTGTGTCGCAGGATGCTTCACGTGAGACCGCACGGGCAGTATAGCGCCTCACGACCCGCCATGAGACATGTGCTTTCGCCAGGTCATGAGGGCCCCTGGCCGCTCAAGGCCCGGCACCCGTCCCCCGATGGAGCCCGGGCTTGAGTTCCCTCAAGCAGGTGCGGAGGAGGTGCGCGCAGGTCTTGAGGCTCAATACAGCCATCCCGCCGATACGACAGGGGCGCACAGCGGTGTCAGTCGTCCGAGTGTCCCTTGGGGCCATCTGGCGGCTGGAAGCCCGGAGCGTCCCATGAGAGCCCTTCGCCTGGACGGGACGCCTTGGGCTGGCGGCCCAACACCCAGGCCTCCGCGAAGAGCTGCTCCGTCTCGTTGAGGCGTCGCAGGGCGGACTCGGGCAGGGAGCCCTCGGCAACCACGAGCACACCCGGCAGGCGGCTCACCGCGTCCAGGTCCGCGCGCTCGCCCCGCACGATGGCGAGGCGAGGCGGCAGACGCTGCGTCACGGTGACGAGCTGGCCGACCCGCGACAGCACGTCGTCAGCCCGGGACTCCTCGACGATGATCAGTGCCTCGGGCGTCATGGGTGCAGGCCCCTCCAACGCGTGTCCATTCCGTCACCACCTGGGCACGAGCCAGCGCTGGTTGTCCCCGCCATGCCAGCCGAACTGGATGATGCGCGCGCCGTCGGCGTCCGACGCTCCCTCGACGTCGAGCACCCTGCCGCTGTGCTTCGCAGTCACCCGCACGTAGCCATCCCCCAGGGACTCGAGTCGGAAGCGCTGGTTGTCCCCGCCGTGCCAGGGCCATTGGAGGAGCCGCGCGCCGTCGGCCGTCGACCCGCCCTCGACGTCGAGCACCAAGCCGCTGTGCTGCGCGACGAGCCGGTAGTAGCCGTCCTCCACGGACTCGGGCCGGAATATCTGGTTGCCGCCTCCATGGTAGGTCCACTGGATGAGGGGGGCGCCGTCGGCCGTCGCGCCCCCCGTGACATCAAGCACCTTGCCGCTGTGCCGGGCCACGTCGGGCGCGGTGATGACGAAGCGCTGGTTGTCTCCGCCATGCCAGGGCCACTGGATGAGCGGCACGCCGTCCGCCGCGGACCCGCCGGTGATGTCGAGCACCAGGCCGCTGTGCTTCGCCACCACCCGCACGCGGCCGTCCCCCTGCGGTTCGACGAGGAAGCGTTGGTTGTCTCCGCCGTGCCAGGGCCACTGGAGGAGCCGCGCGCCGTTGGCCGTCGACCCGCCCGCGACGTCGAGCACCAGGCCGCTGTGCCGGGCCACGAACCGGTAGGTGCCATCCGCCAGGCGGTCCAGGCTGAACTGCTGGTTCTCGGCACCGTGGTAGCCCCATTGGATGACGGGCGCGCCGTTGGCCGTCGACCCTCCCTCGATGTCGAACGCCTTCCCGCTGTTCTGCGCGAAGATGCGCTGCGCCGTCCAGCCGAGGTGGGCCGGCGTCACGGTGCACACCTCCCAGGTGTTGGCCTTCATGATGCAAGGAATGCCGCCGCCCGGAGCGCACTGTTCGCAGTTCGTGTTCGGCTTGCTCCAGCGGCCCCAGCTCCCGCCGCAATCGCAGCCGCTCGAAGCGTACTCGTCGGGGCACATGAAGATGTGGCCCGTCTCATGCGCGAAGACGCGATCGATGTTGTCGGGACCCCACCCATCATTGTCGTAGTGCATCACGAGCCGCGGGCCACCGATGCTCGCGTAGGCGAAGTGGACCACCGGGTACTTCGTGAAGAAGGCGCAGTAGGTCGACCGCGTCCGGAACCGCGAGCGGAGGCCCTCGACGTACTGGCCGACGCTGGCCCAGTTCGCCTGGAAGCCCAGCGCCGCCATGGCGGGGTCCCGCCAGCGCCCCTCGAGGTCGGCCGCGCTCGGGTCCGGTGTCACGTTCAGTTCGACGAACTGGATGTCGTAGATGAAGGTGAGGCCCGCGTGGGGGTTGGTGGAGGCGTAGTAGCTGAGTCCGTTCTGCACCTCCGCGACGATCTTCGTGCGCTCCGCGGCGCTGAACTGCGTTTCCGCCGTGGGCCCCGCGACGATGATGATGCCCACCGCGACGGTTCCTTCGAGATAGGCGCTGGTGGGAGCGGCCGCCATGGCGGCCCGTTCGGCCGCGGCGCCGCCGGGCCTCGGCATGAGGCAGCCACCCTGGCGGAAGTTCCAGGCCTCGCCCTGGCGGGGGCGCTGGCGCTTCGCCTGCACGTACCCCGGCGACTGCCGCAGCAGGAAGGCGGACACCCCGAGCGCCTCGGCATCATTGAGTCCCTCGAGGGAGACGTCGCCAGGTCCTCTGCCCGCGGGGGCGGCCTCCTCGAGTGACTCCTGTTCGAGAATCCTGACCTGCTCACCGTAGACGTGCAGTGCGCGTCCCCGAGCCATTGCCTCGGGCTGGACTGCCCTGGGCCCGGAGGACTCCCGGCGAATGGTCAGCTGCTCCTGGAGGGGAAGGTCACCCGCCATGGGACACCTCTCGTCTCTCGCTCACATGCCAGCTCGACTCCGTCCAGGTCCTCATGCTCGTCCTCCTGCGTTCGCGGTGTCCAAAAGAGAAGGTGGACACGGGCTGACGATGGGCAATCACGCAGGGACATGACTCCGGACCCACCTCCAAGGGACCCGCCGGGCTCGCGTCTTCCCTCTCGCTGTCCTGGGGAGGAGTGGATTGAAGCGTTTCCAAATGCTCCTCAGCGGCACCGGAACCTGTCAACGTGAATGAGACAGTGGATGCGTAAGATTACTGAGCTGCACGCCCGCCGATCTCCGGGAACCGCTCATAGGCCCGCAGGAGCGCATCCAGGTGGGCGGGGTTGTCCAGGTCGAGAGGTGCGTCGGTGAGCTGCACGACCCATCCGCCCGTCGCCGTACGCCGTGCCCGTGAAAGCAGCTCGGCGTCGCGGGTCGGGTCCGGGAATCCGATGGCCTGCGAGGCCGGGGCAGACCAGTAGTTCAACCACCCGAGGCGATGCGGAATCTCAGGCGCACGGATTTTCTCTGGCAGTTTGAGTGCTGGCAGCCCTCGGGGAGGAACTCCTGGCTTGCGGACCGGATCGCGTGTTTGCCGTGCGATCTCGACACCTGCACCCGATGGCGTCGCATGCCCCCAAAACGCGTGGGCCCCCTCTGCCACGTCTCCAAGCACATCCGAGGCTGCCGCGATGACGGCCTCGTCCAGTGGCAGCTCTGCATGGACGTCAAGCAACGGCTGCCCGCCTGGTGATTGGCGCGCGGGAATCCGCAACCCAAAAATCGTAATGGGGTAGCTCTCATCACCGTTGCACACCAGAGGGAATCTCCCGTCTTCCGCCCCTTCCGTGAGCCACGCGTCGCGCTGTGGCAATGCAATGAGGCGCCCGTCGTCGGCAACTCTCCACTCCAGGCGAGCTCCGGGGAGCGCACGTTCCATCCCGTGGACGATAGCGAGTGTGCGAGCGTCCTTACCGGCGAGAGCGGGCGCGTAGACAATGACGTCGAGGGTGCTTTGGGTGGTCATCGCTTGCACCCCGTGACAACGACATCCAGTTCGGGCGCCGCGCGCTCCAGCGCTGTTTTGTGCGCGGCACTGCTCACGCCAACGACGAAGCCATATCCACAAGACTCCGCAATGTCCTTCTCTTCCCGCATCCTGGCTACCTGTTCGCTGATCACCTGACGTTGGAGAAAAGCACTGTACGTGTCGAATTGATGGGTCTTGATCTCCCACAACTTGCGAACGCCGACCTGTAACGCATCGAAGCGCACACCGCCAACAAGCACATCCATCCCGGGATAGCGGTTGGGTGGGAACTTGTCGGCACATTCATCATGCGGATCGTCCTCTCCCGCGTGGGGAACAGGAACAGGTTCGCAACTGGCGCGTCCCGCCCGGTCCGCGGGGACGCGGGTTCTTCAAGAACGGCCACAACGACAGCACCGGCAACACCATCGTGTGCCTGCCGCGTGGACGCCGCTGCGTGCTCATCCTGGTGCGCTTCGTGTTGGGCGAGGCCGGGGTGCCCTGGGATTGGGAGTACGGCGACATGACGTTCTGGGATGGCTGCCGAGCCTTCACACTTCTTCACGCCCTGCTCAAACCCACGCAACCGGCGGCTTCCATATTGGTTCCAGTCAAAGCAGCGGGAAACAGCACCCCACTCCTGGAGCCACACGCCATGAAGAAGACGCTCGTCATCGCCGGTACCGCCGTCGTCGCCGTCACCCTGCTCACCGGTTTCGGCTGGGGCCGCCATCACCGCGGCACGCCCGACCCGGCTCGCATCAACCAGATGGTCACCTGGAAGCTGGACGACAAGCTGGATGACCTCAACGCCACCGAAGCGCAGCGCTCCTCCATCCACGCCGTGAAGGACCGCCTCCTCAACGAGGGCCAGTCCCTCATGGAGGGCCAGCAGGCCGTCCGCGCCGAGGCCGTCACCCAGCTGACGTCCGATACGCCCGACGCCGCGAAGCTCCACTCGCTGGTGGACGCGCGCATCGACGCCGCTCGCGCCTTCGCCCACAAGGCGGTGGATGCCGTGCTCGAAGTCCACCGCACGCTCACTCCCGCCCAGCGCCAGACGCTCGCCAGCGAGTTCCGCGAGCGCACCGGCGAGAAGTAACGCCCCCCCACGGTGCGCGGCGCATGACACATTCCGTGTAGCGCCGTGAACCTTCGTGGGCAGGAATGACGCACGCGGTTATGGTCGGACGGTGGATTACACCGACTACGCTCGACGCATCCGCTCCCACGCGGCCCTGGGGGAGCTCTCTGAATACGGCCAGGTACACGAAGGGGGGCGCGACTATCCCCTCTTCCGCCTCATCGTCCCGGGCGACCGCTGGCTCGTCATCACGTCCGGCTTCCATGGGGAAGAACCCGCCGGCCCGCTGACGCTCGCGAAGCACCTGCCGGACATCGTCGCCTACGCGAAGTCCAAGGGCGTGGGCCTGCGCGTCTACCCGTGCATCAACCCCTCCGGCTTCGAGGACGGCACCCGCTACAACCGCAGCGGCGAGAAGCCCAACAACGACTTCATGCGCTACGAGGTCGCCCCCGGCGAGTGGCGCGGCGAACTCGTGGGCGACCCGTCCATCCTCCGCTGGGCCCTGTACGACGGCGGCCCCAAGGAGACGCGCGCGGTGCGCACGGACCTGGCGCGCTTCCCTGCCCCGGACGCCGCGCTCGACATCCACCAGGACAACTACCTGGGCGGCGTCGCCACGTACGCGTACGTCTTCGGGGACAAGGCCGCCTATCACCCGCTGCAAGAGGCCGCCGCCGCGCATGCCACCGTGGTGAAGAACCGCAAGGTGGATGACAACGCCTGGGCCGACGAGCACGGCCTCATCGTCTTCCACGACGGCAGCGTCACCGACTGGTACATGCGCCAGGGCGTGCCGTACACCGCCGCGCTGGAGACCACCACGCCCACCTCGCAGGATGCCTGCGACGCCGTGAACCTCATCTGGATCCGCGGCTTCATCGACCTGGCCGCGCGTGGAGAGGGCCCCACCCGATGATTCAACGTCCCCTGGGGAAGAGCGGTCTCACCGTGTCCGCGCTCGGCTTCGGCGCGGGGCCCGTGGGCAATGAGGCGCTGAGCGACTCCGACGCGGAGGCGCTCCTCCACGGCGTGCTGGACGCGGGCATCACGCTCATCGACACCGCGCCCAGCTACGGCGTGTCCGAGGAGCGCATCGGCCGGTTCCTCGGTGCGCGCCGCCGCGAGTTCGTGCTGTCCACCAAGTGCGGCTACGGCGTGCCCGGCGTGGAGGACTGGACGCCCGAGTGCATCACGCGCGGCGTGGACCTGGCCCTCCAGCGCCTGCGCACGGACGTGCTGGACGTGCTGCACTTCCACTCGTGTCCTCCGGACGTGCTCCACCGCCCGGGGCTCATCGAGGCGCTCACCCGCGCGGTGGAGGCGGGCAAGGTGCGCGCCGCCGCGTACTCGGGCGACAACGCCGGCCTGGACGCCGCGCTGGAGACGGGCGCGTTCGCCGTGGTGCAGACGTCCGTGAACCTCTTCGACCAGCGCTCGCTGGACCATGGCGTGGCGAAGGCGCGCGAGCGCGGCGTGGGCGTCATCGCCAAGCGGCCCCTGGCCAACGCGCCGTGGCGCTTCCCGGGGCGCCCCTACGCGCACGACGTGGGCGAGTACTGGGAACGGATGCAGCGCATGGCCCTCCAGACGGACGGCCTGGACTGGCCGGAGCTGGCGCTGCGCTTCACCGCGTTCGCGCCGGGCGTGGCCACCTGCATCGTGGGCACCACGCGGCTGGACAACCTGCGCGCCAACGCGCGCACCCTGGAGCAGGGTCCCCTCCCCGAGCCCACCGTTCAGGCCATCCGCGACGCCTTCCGCCGCAATGACACCGGGTGGGATGGCGTCATCTGACGCAGCCCGCCAGTCTGACGTTCCGTCCTTCAGCGAAGATTTCAGCGTCGGCAACTGCTCACTACCGACGTTTGTCTCATCCATCCGGGCCGGGTGCTCAGCCTGGGGGCCATGGCAACCATCCGGTCCATGAACGTGATGCCAGAGTCTGAGAAGGATGGAGAAATGGTGGAGCTGCACCCCACCTCGCTGGATCTGAACCAGGTGGAGCCCACCCCGCAGGTGGTCAACTGGCTGCGCATGCGCGCGAGCCAGTGGCTCACCACGGCGCAGAAGGACTTCAACGCGGCCCTCTTCGCGCGGGACGGTTCGGAGGCGTCGTTCGACCGCTACGCCGACGCCCGCTCGGAGCTGGACTCCGCGGAGGCCTGGGCGCTGCGCGTCTCCGAGTTCGTCGCGCACGTGCGGTAGGCGTTGCGGCCCTCAGCGCCCCACGCCCATGCGCGTCCACAACTCCAACAGCGTGCGCAGCACGGACGCGTCCGGCACGTCCGCCGCGGGCGGCACGTCCACGCGGATGCCGTGCGCCGCCAGCCGCGTGAAGGGGTTGTTCGCGTCCGGCGTCTTCAGCGGCACGGACGGATCCGCCGGCCGGAAGCCGAACGCCAGCGCGCGGGCCTGCACCTCCGGGCTGCGCAGGAAGGCCACCCACTCCAGCGCCGCCTCGCGCTGCTCGGGCGTCACCCAGTCCGCCTGGAGCACCGCCGCCGGGTGGTCGCTCCACAGCGTCACCGGCGGATAGTCCACCCGCAGCGGCCCCCACCGGCCCTGCGCGTGGTCCAGCTGCGCGATGGCCAGGCTCTCGTACACCAGCGCCAGGTCGTAGCGGGACGGCCCGTAGCGCACCAGGTCCGTCATGAACGTGCCCGTGGACGGCTCGAAGCGCGTCACGCCCCGCTCCAGTCCCTGGAGCCACGCCTGATAGCCCGGATCCAGCAGGTCCCCTTGCTTCACGCCCTCGCGCCGGCCCAGGTACTCCAGCGTCGCGGACAGGAGCGCCTGCAGGCCGGAGTTGGACTTCCGGGGGTCCGTGTGGCCCAGCTTCACGAAGCCCCACTCCGGCGGGCCGCCCACCGCGGGCCAGCCCCGGTCGCTCGCCACCGCGCGCTGGAGCGTCTTCCACGACAGGGCCGCGCCGCCGCCCGCCTTGCGCAACACCTCCATCCGGTCCTGCCAGCCCACGAACACGAGCGGCGTAATCACCAGCGGATGCGGAACAGCGTCTCCCTGCGTGGCGAACAGCGGCCCGTGCGAGGCGTCCGTCGCCCAGTCCGCCGCGAGCATGCGCAGCTCCGCGCTGTCCGCCGGACTCCACACCGTGGGCTTCTCCCGCCCTTCCAGGATGCCCTGCGCCGCCTCCAGCGAGCCCCGCCCCACCAGCGTCACCCGCACCCGCGGATGCGTCCGCTCGAACTCCGCGAGCGCCGCCTCCACCCACGCGCGCTTCTCCGTGCTGTAGAGGAACGTGATGTCCGTCACCCGCCGCCGCGACGGCAGCACGGTGGACTCCGGCTCCGGCGTCCCCGGCGGGGGCGCCATCGGGGCCGCCAGCAGGTAGAACACCCCCAGCAACGCGGCCAGCATGCCAATGACGAGGAGAGCCCGGGGCTTCATGCTCCCCCTCGTACCCCGGGTCGCGGTCCCGGAAAGCCCACCGGCGCTTTTGTCACACCCCTGTCACTCACAGCCTCTCCCCCGGCCGCTCCCCTTCCAGGAACCGCTCCGCCAGTTTGTTTGTCCTCATAGGACTGGCAGAATGGCCCGGATGATGACACTGGCACGAAGCATCGCGCTCCTGGGACTGGGAGCGGTGTTCGGGGGCTGCGCGGCGAAGCAGGCCCCGCCCATCCAGCGCTACGCGCTGGGCATGTCCCGGGCGGAATACCGGGATTACACGGGGGCGAAGGCGAGCCCCTGCGACGCGGAGCCGCGCTGGTTCCAGGATGAGCTGACCGCGGTGAACGGCCTGCTGGCCCGCTTCGTCAAGGAGACGGACCAGGCCCTGGACCCGAAGGCGCTGGAGCACGCGAAGCACCTGGCGCTCTTGGAGGAGGGCCTGCGCACGCTGCCTCCGGTGCTGAAGGTGCACGAGAACAACCTCCGGGCCCTGAAGGCCTGCGACTTCCGGAGCACCGGCGCGTTCCCGGACCTGGCCCGGCGCGGCGGGGAACTGTTGACGGAGACGCGGGAGCGGATGGAGCTGGGGCCCCGGATTCAAGCGGCCGCGGCGCTGCGCGAGGCGCAGAAGCAGTGGCGCGAGCAGGGCGCGGAGCGGGAGGCGAAGGCCCGCGACACGTGGTGCCCGAAGCCCTCCAAGGTGGGCCAGCCGGACCTCTTCTTCGCGCGCGTGTCGCCGGGAGGGCGCACCGAGTGGTTCTTCTGCGACGGCCACGTCGTGGAGAAGTCCGGAGACGCGGAGCCCGCGCTGCTGAGCCCGGAGGGGCTGTCGAAGTGGGAGCGCCGCCGGGTGCAGGCGAAGAAGTACCTGGACGCGGCGCAGGCCTACCCCGAGGAGGAGATGGACCGCGAGCCCACGGCCGCCACCCTCCAGAAGCCTGCCGCGTCCGGGGGCGGCAGCGCGGCGGGAAGCGCCCCGTAGGGAGGGGCGTGACGCGCGGGCGTCCGCCGTCACGCTCCCAGCCGGGCGAGCCGCTTGGACAGGTGCGCGTCGCCCCCCGCGTCCACGCCGCCCACGAAGGCGGCCAGCGACTGGCCCACGCCGGACAGGTGGGCCTCCACGTGCGGCTTGAGCGCGGTCCAGCGCTTCGTCCAGGCGTCCTCGGAGCCGTCGCGCAGGTCGGGGCGCTCGGCGAGGAGCGCCGTCACGCGCAGCGCCAGCTCCGGGTCGTTGAGCGTCCGCGCGGCGGCCACGCCCGGCGGCACCGAGCCCGCGGGCGCGGCCTTCCACATCTCCGCCGCGCGCTGGAAGGCGGCCACGTCCACCTGGGACAAGAGGCCCAGCGCGTGGCGCACCGGCAGCCGTCCTTCCGCCTTGGGCCCCACCACGTGCGCCATCAGCGCGGCGAAGGGCGCGGCCAGGGCCGGGTGCGCCGCGGGGTCCACGCCGCCCAGGGCGCGGAGCGCGTGGCGGGCCTTGCGGGAGAGCCGCGTCACCTTCCAGCTGGGCCCCTTGAGCTTCGACTGGAGCAGCGCGAGCGCGGACGCGGCGGCCGTCAAAGCCTCCGGGCCCGGCGTGGCGGCGGCCACGCGGCGCGGCAGCACGAGCGCGGGGGGCGGAGGGGCGGCGGCCTTCGGG